>DASSIN010000039.1:0-11004 GCA_035691845.1 Candidatus Eiseniibacteriota bacterium
CCCGCGTCCCAGCCGCCGCCGGCGCAGATCGCGGACAGCAGCCGCGGCGCCGCCAGCTCGAGCGAGGTCGCGTCGGCGAGCACGCGCGCCACGGCGAGCTGCATCTCGAGCGAGCGCCGCGCGCTCTTGAGCTCGGTCTGATCCGCGACCGACGCGTGCAGCTGGCGCAGCATCCATGCCGTCGCCGGTCCGCGCGTGGGCGGGGCGACGCCCGTCGCGTCCCCGCCCGCCGGGAGCGCCACGTCGTAGAACGGGTTGTCGCACACCTGGCCATCGAGCGCGACGCGCCGGTGCGTGCGCAGCCCGGCCTGCACCACGTCGGGGCCGAGCCGGCGCTGGCCGTACTGGCAGATCATGCGCACCGGCAGCGAGCCGTCGAACAGCGAATCGAGCCTGGCCTCCCACGCTTCGAGCTGGTCCGCCGGAATGTCGGGGTCGAGCGTCCACGTCATGTCGATCGCGAACCGGATGCCGGCATGCCCGTCCGCCACCGTGCGCTCCACCAGCGCGCGCACCTCGGCCAGCCGCTCGTCCGGCCGCAACGTGTGCGGGCGCCATTCGGGCCGTCTCCACAACACCAGCGACCCGTCGTTCACGTGCCGGGCGACGTCGATCCCCGCGCCCTCCAGCGCCCGACGCGCGACCTCCATCGGGAGGTCGTCCAGCACCCACACGCACCGCTCGCGCGCCGAGAGCCCCTCGCAAAACAACGGCAGCACGACCGACAGCTGCTCTTCGGGGTCGTCGTAGACCAGGCACACGTGGTCATGTGAGCGCACGAGACTCGGAGAGCACTCGATCACGCGTCTTATGATAGTGAGCGGCAGCAGAAGGATGCAGCGCCGTCGTGCCTGCTGGCGTCGAGCGACGGCCGCGGCGCGGGTGACGTTGCCGCCGCGCACGAACCCCGTCGTTGGATGCGCCGTGCCACGCATGACTTGCGGTGGCTCGACGGCGTCCGGGGCCGGCGGCGCCCGCGGCACGCGCACGCCCCCGCGCGCCCCGGCGGATCGTGCCCGATCGTCGCGTCGTACCCGGGCGTCAGCGCGACGCGCGCTCGGCGGGGTGCCGCTCCGAGCGCAGGAACCGTCCGGTCCACGACCGCGCGCACGCCTCGACCGCCGCCGGCGGCCCCTCCACCAGCAGCTCGCCACCGCGATCGCCCCCTTCGGGGCCGAGATCGACGACCCAGTCGCTGTTGCGGATGACGTCGAGATGATGTTCGACCAGCACCACCGTGTCCCCGCGCTCGACCAGCTCGTCCAGCACCTCGAGCAGCCGCTGCACGTCGGCGAAGTGCAGTCCCACCGTGGGCTCGTCGAGCACGTACAGCGTCGGCCCCGCGCCGCGCTGCGCCAGCTCGCGCGCGATCTTCAGCCGCTGCGCCTCGCCGCCCGACAGCTGGTTCGCCGGCTGGCCGAGCTTGAGGTAGCCGAGCCCCACGCGCCGCAGCAGGTGCAGGGCGCGGGTGAAGCGCGGCTCGCTGGCGAAGTGCTCGAACGCCTGGTCCACCGTGAGGTCCAGCGCCTGGCGGATGTCGAGCCCGTGGAACCGCACGTCCAGCACCTCGCGCCGGAACCGGTCGCCGCCGCACACCTCGCACGGCACCAGCAGGTCGGCGAGGAAGTACATCTCCACCGTCACCCAGCCCGCACCCTCGCAGTTCTCGCACCGGCCGCCCGGGGTGTTGAACGAGAACGCGCCCGGCGGCAGTCCACGCGCCATCGCCGCCGGCTGGCGCCCGTACAGCTCGCGCAGCGCGGCGTACGCGCCCATGTAGGTGACCGGGCACGAGCGCGGCGTGCGGCCGATCGGCGACTGGTCGCACAGCGCCACGCGCTCGAGCGCGTCGAGCCCGCGGATGCGCGTGTGCGCCCCCGGCGGCTCGCCCCCGCCGCCCTCCAGCGCCCGCAGCGCCGCGCGGTACAGCACCTCCTCCACCAGCGAGCTCTTGCCCGAGCCCGACACCCCCGTCACCGACGTCAGCCGCGCGAGCGGGAACCGCGCCGTCACGTGGCGCAGGTTGTGATGCGTCGCGTCCTCCACGACGAGGAACTCGCGCGCGTCCACCGGCGGCGGGATCTGGCGCCGGTGGATGCGGCGCTCCCCGCGCAGGTAGCGCGCCGTGTCGGTGGGGGCCGCATCCAGCGCCGCGCCGGTCGTGCCCGCGTACAACACCTGCCCGCCCTGCTCGCCCGCACCGGGGCCGAGATCGATCAGCTGGTCCGCCGCGCGCATCACCATCGGCTCGTGCTCCACCACCACGAGCGTGTTCCCGCGCGCCGCCAGATCGCCGAGGATGCCGACCAGCCGGTCGGTGTCGCGCGGATGGAGACCGACGGTCGGCTCGTCCAGCACGTACAGCGTGTCCGCCAGATTGGCGCCCAGCGCGTTCGCCAGCTCGATGCGCTGCGCCTCGCCACCCGACAGCGTGCGCGTGGGGCGATCGAGCGTGAGGTAGCCGAGATCCACGCGCTCCAGGAACGACAGCCGCGACCCCAGCTCGGCCAGCACCGGTCCCGCGATCGCGCGCTCCATCTCGGTGAACGTGAGCGCCGTGAGCCAGCGCGCCGCATCGGCCACGGTCAGCGCGTTCACCTCGGCGATGTGGCGATCGCCGAGCCGCACGGCCAGCGCCTCGGCGCGCAGCCGCGTGCCGCCGCACGCCGCGCACGGCACCGCGGTCTGGTACTTCTTCACCACGAACCGGTTGCCGATGTCGTACGACTTGCGCTGCAGCCGCTCGAGGAACGGCAGCACGCCGCGGAATCCGTCGCCGCCCTCCAGCAGCACGCGCCGCGCGTCGGGCGCGAGCGTCTGCCACGGGCGGTCGAGCGGCACGCGATGCGCCTTCGCCCACGCCTCGAGCCGCGGCCACGCCATCTTCCGCCACGACCCCGCCCACGGACGCAGCGCGCCCTCGCGCAGCGTCAGGGTGGGATCGGGCACGATCAGCGCGCGGTCGAACGTGAGCACGTTGCCGAACCCGCGGCACGTGGGGCACACGCCGAGCGGGCTGTTGAACGAGAACAGCGCCGGCTCCGGACGCGCCGCGGGCGCGCCGCAGTGCGCGCACTCCCAGCGCTCGCTGTTCCTCTCCGGCGCCCGGTCGCCGAGCTTGAGCTCGAGCCGCCCCTCGCCGCGGCGGAACGCCTGCTCGGCCGAGTCCACGAGCCGCGGCAGCTCCGCCGCGCGCCAGGTGAAGCGGTCCACCACCACGCGCACCTGCTTCGTGCCGCGCGGCAGCTTCGGCGCCGGATCGAGCGGCGCGACCTCGTCCTTCACCAGCACCCGGGTGTAGCCCGCGCGATTCAGCAGGTCGGCCTGCTCGGTCCAGCTCATGCGCTCCGACAGCGCGACCGGCGCGAGCACGAGCAGCGTCTCGCCTTCGGGCCACACCGCCGCCTCGCGCGCGATCGACTGCGGGCTGTCGGCGCGCACCGGCCGCCCGCAGTTGCCGCAGTGCACGGTGCCGAGCCGCGCGAACAGCAGCCGCAGGTAGTCGTACACCTCGGTGGTGGTGCCCACGGTCGAGCGCCCGCTGCGCGCCGGCGCCAGCTGCTGGATCGCCACCGCCGGCGTGAGCCCGTGGATCGCGTCCACGTCCGGCCGCGGCAGCCGGTCGAGGAACTGCTTGGCGTAGGTGGACACCGACTCGACGTAGCGCCGCTGCCCCTCGGCGTACAGGGTGTCGAACGCCAGCGAGCTCTTGCCCGACCCCGACACGCCGGTGATGACCGTCAGCTGCCCGCGCGGGATGTCGACGTCGATGTTCTTGAGGTTGTTCTGCCGCGCGCCGCGCACGGTGATGGCCGCCGGCGGCGACGGCGCCGCGAGCGGCTCGGAGGCCGGAGCGTCCAAAGGCACCTCGGGGCGTGGGAATGGCGGGGAAGCCAGCGACTATAGCATGCGATGCCGAGCGGTCGCCGGGCGCGGCATGCGGACGAGCGTGGTCCGGCCGCAAGGCACAGGGTGCGGCGCGGCCGCAGACGTATCGAATGGATACGTCGAGGATCGCGCCGCACCCGACCACGCTGCAGACGGGCCGCGCTCGTCCGCCCCAAGAAAGAAGGCCCGGGCTTCCGTGCCCGGGCCCGGAACTGGAAGCACGGCCAGCCCTAGCGCGAGACCTCCAGCCCCAGCCGCACCACCGCGGCGCGGCGCTGCGCCGCCACGACGGCGCGCGAGCGTGCGATGGATTTCGGGAATTCCGTGCCGCGATCGAGCACGCGCCAGGTGGCGCGGCGCGGCACGAACGCGCGTTTCAGCTCGGACAGCACGCGCTCGGCGGGGAAGCTGCGGCACGAGAACACGTCGGCGTGCAGCTGTCCGGCCTCGGGGAACGTGTGCAGGCTGATGTGACTCTCGGCGATCAGCACGAACCCCGACAAACCATCGGGCGCGCCCGGCTCGGCATGCCGGAACACGTACGGCGGCATGATCTTCGTCATGCCGATCGCGTCGGGCAGACCGTCGAGCACGGTGTAGAGATGCGCCAGATCGGAGAGTCGCGCGCGCAGGCATCCGCGCCCGTCGAACACCAGGTGGGGGCCGAAGCCCACCGCCGACATCGGCGCTGGTACGTGCGCATCGACGGGCGGGGTGATGCGGGCGAGCGGGGTGCGCATGGGGCCGTCAGCTCCTCGATCCGCGAGCGTGAACAATCGAATGGGGATTGGCCGACTCGAGCGCCGACCAATCCCCGGGACGTGCCAGGTCCGATGACCGGAGTTACTTCTTCTTCTTGGCACCACCCTTCTTCTTGGCAGCACCCTTCTTCTTCGCGCCCTTCTTCTTCGCCATTCCGGATCACCTCCTCGTCCTTGCTGGTTGTGGTCCAGTCCCCAACTCGCTGGGACAACTCAGGCCGAATCGCGGAGTTCCCGAGCGCTCTGCGGCGGCCTTCGCGCTGATATTGGAAGCAGCATCTGTGCCAAGTTTGGACGTTCGTACGGGGCACGCTCAGCAACTCGTTATCGATAGATGAGTTGAATGCGAAGAACCCGGCCGCGCACATCGGCGCTGGCCGGGTCATGGGGTCGTTGCGAGCGGCGTAACCGTCAAAATTGTGGCGAGTTACGCGCTCCGAGCAACATAACTAGTTGTGAATGTTAAAGTTGTCAGACGCTGTCCAGTTTGTGTGGGCGCGTCAAGAAACTTGACGGCCACTATCCTCGAGACGCACGCGACGCAGCTTCTCGATCAGTCCCTGTCGCGAGATTCCGAGAATGCGCGCGGCGCGCGTCTTGTTGCCGGCCGTGAGGCGCAGCACTTCCGCGATGTGATCGGCCTCGAGCTGCGCGAGCGTGGGCGCGAGGATCGATGGATCCGCACCTGGCACGCTGCGCCCGGCCAGTTCCGCGGGCAGGTGCTCGACGCGCAGCTCGTCGCCCTCCTCGAGCAGCACCACGCGCTCGAGCACGTTCTTCAGCTCGCGCACGTTTCCAGGCCAGCGGCAGGTCGCGAACACGCGCTCCACCTCGGGAGAGATGGCGCGGAACTCCTTCTGGAACTTGCGCGCGAACTCGTGCAGGAAGTGGCGTGCGAGCGTGTCGATGTCGGCGCCGCGGTCGCGCAGCGGCGGCAGGTGGATGCTCACCACCTTGAGCCGGAAGTACAGATCGGAGCGGAACCGGCCGGCGCGCACCTCGGCCTCCAGATCCTTGTTGGTGGCGGCCACGATCCGGATGTCGACGGCGATGTCGTGCGCGCCACCGACGCGCTTGAAGTTCCGGTAATCGATGAACCGCAGCAACTTGGCCTGGGTGGCCAGCGACATGTCGGCCACCTCGTCCAGGAACAGCGTGCCGCCGTCGCACAGCTCGACCAGTCCCTTCTTCATCTCGCTGGCGTCGGTGTACGCGCCGCGCTCGTGGCCGAACAGCTCGTTCTCGAGCAGGCTCTCGTGGAAGGACGAGCAGTTGACCTCCATCAGCGGCGCCTGGGCGCGGTCGCTGCGGTAATGAATCGCCCGCGCGACCAGTTCCTTGCCGGTGCCGCTCTCGCCGGTGATGAGCACCGAGGTGGCCTGGGAGCGCACCACCTTGTCGATCAGGTCGCGCACCTCCTGCATCGGCGGCGAGGCGCCGATGATCTCGTCGCCCGAGTAGTGCTGCCACGCCTGCCGGCGGCGCAGATCGAGCTCGGACTCCTTGCGGAACGCCTTGCCGGCCGATTCCACGGCCAGCACGATGTCCTCCATCTCGTAGGGCTTGCGCAGGTAGTCGCAGGCTTCGAGCTTCATCGCGTCCACCGCCGACTGCACGTCGCCGAACGCGGTGATGATGATCACCTGCACGAGCGGGTCCACGCTCTTGACCTTGCGCAGCACGGTGAGCCCGTCGGTGTCGCCGAGCCGCATGTCGAGCACCATCACCTGCGGGCGCTGGGTGCCCACCTTCTCGAGCGCCTCGGCGCCGCTGCTGGCGGTGTCGACCGCGTAGCCCTTCTCGCGCAGCACGCGCGACAGCGACTTGCGGATCAGCAGCTCGTCGTCCACCACCAGCACCGACAGCCTCACGTCACTCCTCCGCGTCCGTGCGCGCGCCCGGCGGCTCGGCCGGGATCGGGAACGACACGCGCAGCGTGGCGCCGCCGCCGGAGTTGTTCTTGGCGGTGATGACGCCCCCCACCTCGCGCATGATCTGCACCGAGATCGGCAGCCCGAGCCCCGTGCCCATCGAACGCGTCGTGAAGAACGGATCGAAGATCTTCTCCATCAGCTCCTTCGGGATGCCGACGCCGGTGTCGCGGAACGACACGTCCAGCATCGAGCGCCGGGTGCGGTAGCGGCGCGCGCCCAGGCTGACGTGCAGCTCGCCGCCCTCGGGCATCGCCTGCACGGCATTGAGGCACAGGTTCAGGAACACCTGCTGGGTCAGGTCGGGATCGGCCTCGACCAGCGGCACCTCGTCCGGGTACTCGCGCGTCAGCCGCACCTGGGCGTCGCCGAGCTGCACCCCCACCAGCTCCAGCGTGCGCTCCAGCACCTGGCGCACGTCGATCGGCTGGGGGCGGGCGGCCGGCGGGCGGGCGAACATCAGCAGCCCGGTGATGATCTGCTCGATCCGGTCCAGCTCCTTGATGACGTCGTCCAGGTCCTCGCGCCGGCTGTCGTGCGGCTTGAACTTGGAGCCGACGAACTGGACCGTGGTGCGGATGCCGGTGAGCGGGTTGCGGATCTCGTGGGCCACGTAGGCCGACAGCTCGCCCAGCGACACCAGCCGGTCGATCTTCTTCTGGAACTCGCCGTCCTCGGTCTCGGAGATCGCCTCGGCCAGCACCACCGAGCCGACCAGATCGCCGTCGTCATCGCGCAGCGGCAGCGATTCGGCCTTGATGGTGAGCTGGCGGCCCTCGGCCTCGAGCTTGAAGTCGCGCGGCTCGCGCGTCGAACCCTTGAGCCAGCGCGCATCGGCGCCCGGGAACAGCCGGCCGCCCGGCTGACCGGACAGCGCGCCCGCCTCGACGCCCATCAGCTCCTCGATGCGATGATTGGCGTACACCACGCGCCGCTCGCGGTCGAGCGCCACCACGCCCTGCTCGAGCGCCTCGAGCACCTGGGCCGGCCACGGGAACGGCCGGGTGGCCAGCTCCGGCTCGCCGGGGCGGCCCGCCACCTCGCTGCGCATGCTCACGCGTCCTCCGCTGCCGCGCACGGTCGTGGCGCGCCGGCGCGCCACGCGAAACGGCCCGAGCCAGAGTTAGCACACGGCTGGCGCCGTCGCAATGAAAGCGTGCGCCATGGACGCGGTGCGGCGCGACCGGCCGCGCCCGCTCGCCGCCGCCGCGCGGGGGCTTGGGCGCGCGGGCGGCGGCTGATAGACTCACCGGTCGCTCTTCACCCCCTCGTTCCCCGATTCCGACGGAGCCATTTCATGCTGAGATTCCTGCGCGAAGGCAACCGGCACACGAAAACCATCTGGTGGGTGCTCATCATCGTCACGGTGGTCACGTTCGTGGGTGGCTTCGTCGTGCTGTTCGGGCTCGACATCGGCTCGCGGCGCACCGGTCAGGGCGGCGGGAACGTCGTGGCCACGATCGGCGGCGACCGGATCACGCGCGAGGAGTACCAGAACGCCATCAACCAGCAGCGCGACCAGTACAAGCAGCAGTTCGGCAACGATCCCGCCGACCGCGACGAGAAGATGCTGGAGTCGCAGGCGTGGCGTCAGCTGCTGACCGAGCACCTGCTGTCGTCGGAGGCGCGCAGGGCCGGCATCACGGCGCATGACGCCCAGGTGGAGTTCATGCTCAAGTACTCGCCGCCCACGGTGCTGGCGCAGCAGCCGGTGTTCCAGACCAACGGCAAGTTCGATCCGCAGAAGTACCAGGCCGCGCTGCGCGATCCGAGCATCAACTGGTCGCCGTTCGAGGCGCTGGTGCGGGAGCAGCTCCCGGCGCGTCTGCTGCAGGAGCGCATGCTGTCGTCGGTCAAGCTGTCGCAGCCCGAACTGAACGCGGCCTACCGCGACCGCGAGGAGAAGCTGAACGGCGTGGTGGTGCAGGTGCCGCCCGACCAGAACGCCAAGGTGCCGGCCCCCACCCCGGCCGACCTCGACCGCGTCTACCAGCAGTACCAGGGCCGGTTTCGCGCCGGCGACCGCGTCAATCTCGAGGTGCTGACGCTGCCGAAGACGGCGTCCGACGACGACAAGCGGCAGGCGCGCGTGCTGGCGCAGAGCATCACCGACCGGGCGCGCAAGGGCGAGGACTTCGCCACGCTCGCCAAGGACTACTCCGAGGGCCCCGGCGCGCAGCAGGGCGGCGTGCTGCCGCAGACCTATCACGTGTCCGGGCTGGGCCCCGAGCTGGGCCCGCACCTGGCCACGCTCAAGGTCGGCGACATCACCGATCCGATCCCGCAGCCGGGCCGCTACCTGGTGATCAAGCTGCTCGACCGCGTGAACCAGCCGAGCGCCGACGACCCGGGCCTCAAGGTGGCGCAGATCTCGATCATGGTGCACCCGAACGACAACGCGCTGCACGACCAGTTCCAGAAGCTGCAGGACGTCCGCGACCGCGGGGCCAAGCTCCACGACCTGGGGCGCGCCGCGGTCGAAAAGGGGATGACCACCCAGAAGACCGGGTTCTTCGACGCCAACGGCACGCCGCCCATGCTGTATGCCGAGCCGGACGCCGCGGACTGGGGCCTCAACGCCAAGAAGGGCGAGGTGAGTCCCGTGTTCGAGGGGCCGGACGCGTTCGTGGTGGTGCAGGTGGACGACAAGCACGCGGCCGGCACGATGAGCCGCGACGAGATCGAGCCAACGCTGCGGCAGCTCGCCGAACTGGACGCCCGGCTCACGCTCTCGAAGCCGAAGGTCGACCAGATCGCGCAGGCGCTGCAGCACGGCCAGACGCTGGAGCAGGCCGCGCAGGCGGCCGGGCTCGCGGCCCAGCCGATCAAGGACCTGACGCGCGCGCAGGTCGATCCGCGGCTGGCGTCCGCGCCCGAGGTGGTGGGCGCGATGTTCGGCTCGCCGGTCGGCAAGACGATCGGGCCGATGCGCACCGTCAACAACTGGACGTTCGCCCGGGTGGACGGCCGCGTCGATCCGAACCCGGCCGCCTACGATTCGGTGGCGGGCCAGGTGCGCATGGCGGTGATCCAGCGCAAGCAGCAGTCGTTCTTCGCCGGCTGGCTCAACGACCTGCGCGCGAAGGCCAAGGTGCGCGACCTGAGAAGCGCCCAGTAGAAACCGCCGCCGATCGCGGCCCATCAGCGGCGTTGCTCGGTCGAAGTTGTCCTCGACGTATCTCTCGATACGTCTGCGGGAACTTCTCCCTCGCGCCTTGCATCTGGGCCACGCTCGGCGGCCTCGGGTTTACGGCGCGGCTCTCCTGCGCAGTGCTATTGCACGGGCTTGTTTTCGGGCTCCCGCGCCTCCGGCGTGCCGCCGCCGGTGATGCGGTGCGGGGTGGGCTCGTCGCGGTTGATCTCGTTGTGGATCTCGCGCTGCGCCTTGCGGAACTCGCGCATGGCCTCGCCCAGCCCGCGCGCCATCTTGGGGATCTGGCTCGGGCCGAAGATCAGCAGCACGAGCACCACGAGCACGAACATCTCGCCGGGTCCCAGATTGAACACGTCATCCTCCTAACAGCCCGGGCAACCCCCGGGCGGTGTCACGGCTCGAGCCGCAACCTGCTGCGGTCGCTGCCGAGCACCACGGTGACCTCGGCCTCGTCCGAGCTCCACGCCTGCCGGATCACCGGCGGGCCTCCCAGATACTTCGCCACGGCCAGGGCGGCGACGGGATCGTCGCGCCGCGCCACCACGAGCGTTGCGTAGTAGTCCTGCCGATCCGCGTTGCGCACCTCCACCACGTGGAACCCGCCTTCGCGCAGCGCGGACGCCACCTTGCCGGCCACTCCGGCCTCGCCGGTGCCGTTCAGCACCTGCACCCGGATCACGCGCCGCACGCCGGGCGCCGGGCTCACCGTCACGACCGGCCGCGGTCGGAACCGCGCCCATGCGAGCGACAACGCCAGCGCCGCGACCACGACGCCGAGCGCCACGATGCCGAGACGCGCCCACGCGCTACCGCGTCGCGCCACGACGCCTCCGCATCGTCCGCCGCGCCAGGGGGCCCGCGTTCAGCGCGTCCGACAGGCGCTGCCACGTCTGCTCCAACGCCTCCGGCAGCACGCGCGTCCCCGCCACCGCGGGCATGAAATTCGTGTCCCCGTCCCAGCGCGGCACCAGGTGCATGTGCAGGTGGCCGGGGAAACCGGCCCCTGCCACCCGGCCCACGTTGAGGCCGTAGTTCATGCCATCGGGACGATATTCCGCCCCCAGCGCCCGCTCCGCAAGCGCGGTCAGCGCCACCAGTTCGGCGGCCTCGTCGGGCCTCAGGTCCTGGAACCGCGCGGCATGTCTGCGCACGGCGACCATCAGGTGGCCGGCATTGTAGGGGAAGCGGTTGAGCATCAGCAGCGCGCGGGGGCTCCTCGCCAGCACCAGGTTGTCGCGATCGGCCGCCTTGCCCGCACGGCTCACCCGGC
>DASSIN010000040.1:0-2206 GCA_035691845.1 Candidatus Eiseniibacteriota bacterium
CCGCGCGCGCGCGCGGCCGCCACGCCCCCGGCGGCGCATGCGCCCAGGCGCGAGCGGCGCGAGAAGCCGTCGCGCGACCGGCGGACGGCGGCGCACCGGCGCATCGGCATCACCTGTTACTCGCACTTCGGCGGCAGCGGCGTGGTGGCGACCGAGCTCGGGCTCGCGCTGGCGCGGCGCGGGTTCGAGGTGCACTTCATCGCCCAGCGGCTGCCGTTCCGGCTGCGCACGTTCGAGAAGAACGTGTTCTTCCACGAGGCGATCTCCGCCACCTATCCGGTGTTCGAGCAGACGCCCACCAACCTGGCGCTCGCGACCAAGATGGTGGAGGTGGTGGAGAACTACGGGCTGGACGTGCTGCACGTGCACTATGCGATGCCGTTCGCGACCAGCGCCTACCTCGCCCGCCAGCTGCTGCTGCCGCGCCAGCTGGGCGTCGTCACCACGCTGCACGGCACCGACATCACCGTGGTCGGGATCGAGCCCGCGTTCTTCCGCATGACCCAGTTCTCGATGCAGTCCAGCGATCGGCTGACGGCGGTGAGCCGGTTCCTGAAGGAGCGCGCCGAGGCGTCGTTCGGCATCACCCGACCGATCGAGGTGATCTACAACTTCGTCGACCCGGCCGTGTTCACGCCCCGCCCGCGCGGCACGCTGCGGCTGGCCCCGCCCGAGTCGCGGGTTCTGATGCACGCCTCCAACTTCCGCCCGGTCAAGAACATCCCGGTCGTGATCCAGGTGTTCGCCGAGGTCCGCCGCCGGGTGCCGAGCAAGCTGGTGATGATCGGGGACGGCCCGGAAAAGGCCGGCGCCGAGCACCTGGCGCGCGAGCTGGGGGTGGAGCGCGACGTGCTGTTTCTCGGAAATCAGGATTGCATGGAGGAATTGCTGCCACTTGCCGATGTTTTCCTATTGCCGAGCTCCTCCGAGAGCTTCGGTCTCGTGGCGCTGGAGGCGATGAGCGCCGAAGTGCCGGTGGTGGCTTCGAATGCGGGCGGACTGCCGGAAGTGGTGGAGCACGGGCTCACCGGGTTCCTGCACGACCCGCAGCACGTGCCGGGATTCGTCAGCTCGGTGCTGAAGCTGCTGACCAACGAGCCGTTGCGCCGCACGATGGGCCGCCGCGCGCGGCGCCGGGCCCGGGAGAAATTCGGTGTGGACGAGATGGTGGACCGCTACGTGAAGGTCTACGACTCGCTCCGCTGATCGGGAGGGATGCATGGCGGGAAGCGCGCCGAAGCTGGACGACTGGGCCGGACGGCCGGTGGCCGTGCTCGCCGAGGCCAGCTTCACGCCCACCGACGGCAAGACCGCGGTCGGCGTCCTGCGCTATCGCGCCCGGGACGTGGCGGCCGTGATCGATTCCACGCGCGCCGGGCGCACGGCGCAGGCGTGCGTGGGCGCGGGGGGCGACGTGCCGGTGGTGGCGGACGTGGCCGCGGCCGCGGCGCGTGGCGCGCGCGCGCTGCTGATCGGCGTGGCGCCGCAGGGTGGCGAGCTGCCGCCGGCATGGCGCGCGATGGTGGTGGACGCGCTCGAGCGCGGCTGGGACGTGCTGTCCGGCCTGCATCAGTGGCTGGCCGAGGATCCGCAGTTCGCCGTGGCGGCCGCGGGCGGCGGCGGCCGCATCCACGACGTGCGCCGGCCGCCGGCCGGGCATCCGATCGCGGCCATGCGCGCGGCGGAGCTGGACGCGCGCGTCGCGCTCACGGTCGGCAGCGACTGCAACGTCGGCAAGATGACGGCCTCGCTCGAGCTCGTGCGCGCGCTGCGGGAGCGCGGTGCGCGCGCCGCGTTCGTCGCCACCGGACAGACCGGGATCCTGATCGCCGGGCGCGGCGTGGCGGTGGACGCGGTGCCCGCCGACTTCATCGCCGGCTTCGCCGAGCAGCTGGTGCTGGAGGCGGCGCGCGACGCGGACGTGGTGGTGGTCGAGGGTCAGGGCTCGCTCACGCATCCCGGCTACTCGGGCGTGACGCTCGGGCTGATGCACGGCGCCTGCCCCGCGGCGCTGGTGCTGTGTCACGCGGTGGCGCGGCAGCGGCTGCGCGTGGCCGGCGGCCCCGAGGCCGGCATTCCGATCCCACCGCTGCCCGAGCTGGTCGCGCTGTACGAGCGCGCGGCGGCGTGGGTGCGGCCGGCGCGCGTGGCGGCGGTGGCGCTCAACACGCTGGGGCTGGACGAGGCGGACGCACGCGCGGCGTGC
>DASSIN010000041.1:0-9343 GCA_035691845.1 Candidatus Eiseniibacteriota bacterium
GCCGGGGCTCCCGGATGCACCTGCACGGCGTCGCTCGACAGCAGCTGTGTCGTGACATCCATGGCCGCGGGATCGCCCAGCTCGACGATCGGGGTGCCGGCAGCCGCGACCCGCTCGTCGCGGCTCACGATGCGCAGCACGCGCCCGCTGATCGGCGCGCGAACCGCAACCGGCGTTGCGCCCTGCCGCCCCGCCTCGAGCAGCGCCGCGCGCGCGCCTTCGACCTCGTGCTCCAGCTCCTGCACGCGGAGCCGCGCTGCGTCGACCTCCGCGGTGCGCACTCGCACGGTCATGGCCGCGACCTCGCTGTCGCGCCGGGCGAGCGCGCCCTCGGCCACCAGCGCGTCCGTTCGATCGCGGTCGCGCATCGCCTGCTCGAGCTCCGTGCGCGCCTGCGTGACGCGAAGGGCTGCTTCCGTGCGCGCATCGTGCAGCTCACGCAGGTGCGCATTCGCCTGCTCGCGTCCCCGTGCGTCGAGCACAGCCGGGTCGATGAGCACGATCACCGCGCCGGCGCGCACGGAATCGCCCTCCTCCATCAACACGCGGCGCACGCGTCCGTCCACCGGCGTCGTGATCACGTATCGGTCGCGGATGCGCGTTTCCCCGTCCTCTTCGACGGCCACCGACAAGGGGCCGCGGGCCACGCGCGACGATTCGACGAGCGCGGGCGACGGCCGAAAGATGTAGAACGCAGCGGCGGCGGCTGCCGCGGCTGCGGCGAGGTACGCACTCCGTTTCCAGGTGAACACGCGCATCTTCACTCCCTGGTCTTGAGAACGGCAACGAGGTCGAGCCGATCGAGGCGTCGGCGTACGGCCATCCACGAAACGCCGGCCGCCGCCAGGACGACGAGGATCGCAGTGCCGTACGTCTGCGGCCGGATCACCGCCGGCAGCCGGAACAATTCCGTCGCCGCGGCCGCGAACACGGTGGCGACGAAGCCGTAGCCGATCGCGCAGCCTAACGCCAACGCGACGGCGGTGAGGCCGGCCTGCTCGCCGAGCAGGATGACCGCCACCTCGCGCCGGGTGAACCCGAGCACGCGCAGACTCGCCAGTTCGCGCGCGTGCTCGGACAGCGCGATCCTGGCCGCGTTGTACACCACGCCGAAGGCAATCACGCCGGCGAACACGATCAGCGCGCTCATCACGATCCGCAGGCTTTCGGTCATGGTCGCATCGAAGCTCGCGATCGTGGCACGCCGGATCGATACGGAGCTCACGGCCGGCAGACGCTTGAACGCCGCGTACGCCGCCCGCTCCTCGAGCGGGTCGATCCGAACCAGGACGCCGGAAATCGTGGGCCCGTCGCCGGTCAGGCGATCGAGTGCGTCCAGCGACATGAACGCGCCGAGACCGATGTCCTGCTCCACCGTCTGAGTCACCGCGACGCGCCTAACGAGGCGACGGCCTTCCTGGATCTCGGCCGTGACCGCGTCGCCGCGGCGCACGCCGAGCCGGCGGGCCAGGTCGGCCGACAGCATGAGTCCATCGGCAGGCAGCGGCGCCGGACGGCGATTCCGATCGATCACCCGATACAACCTGCCGGCGGAATCGAGCCCGAGAATCGCTACGCGCCTCGAGTGATGCCCAACGACCAGGCGCGCTGCGACGCTTCGCATCGGCTCGGCGAGCAGTACGCCCGGGATGACGGCGATCTCGTCCCGGGCGCGAGCCGGCTGTGGGCGGTCGAAGATGACCGTTGCGTCTTCCCGCTCCGCGTCGCGGAACTGCACGTCGCTCATGTACCACGCCGCATCGAATACGGACCGGCCGGTAATGAGGATCGCCGTGGCCAGCGCGATGGCGAAGATCGAGATCAACGCCACCACCGGCCGGTGCTCGATGTTGCGCAGGATCATCCGGAAGACCGGCGACGCGGCGCGATCGAGGCCCACGCGCTCGAGCACGCCGCGGCGAAAGCGCGCCGGCGGTTCCGGCCGCATGGCTTCGGCGGGCGGCAGCGCCAACACGCGCCGGAGTGCGCCGATCGCGCCTAACGCGGCGGCGCCGACGCTCACCGCCATCGCGATCACCACCACCGACGCGTGCAGGTCGAACCGCAGCATTGGAAACCGGTAGAACCGCTGGTGCCACACCGCCAACCCGTGGCCTAACCAGGTGCCGATCCCGATGCCGAGCGCCGCTCCGGGGAGAATCGCGAGCATCGCCAGCCCCAGGTAATGCGCGCCGATGGCGGCATCGCGATACCCGAACGCCTTGAGCACCGCGATCTGATCGCGCTGCAGCGTGATCAGGCGCGAGAGCACCACGTGCAGCAGGAACGCCGCCACGCCGAGGAAGATGAGGGGATAGAACACCGCGCCGATGCGGGCCTGCGCCTGGTCATCCGAGAGCGTGCGGTGCGACGGTTGGTCCGCGCGCCCGTACGCGCCGAGCCCCCCGTAGCGCGCGAGCACGCGATCGATGCCCGCGATGACGTCGCGCTCCACGCCGCCGCGGCCGAGCGCGACCGCCACGTCGTTGAACGCGCCCGACAATCCGAAGGCGCCGGCGAGCGCATCGCCGTCCATCCAGATGATGGCGAAGCGGCGGTTGTCGGGAAACAACGCGCCTGGCGCGACCGCGAACACGTATTCCGGCGAGAGCGCAATCCCCGCAATGGCGAGTCGCTGCCAGCGGCCGTTGAGGATCGCGCCGATCGTGTCGCCCACATCCAACCGGTTGGCCTCGGCGAACGACTCGCTCACGAGTACCTCGTTAGGCGCCCCCGCAGCCAGATACCGCCCGCGGCGGATGTGGACGTCGTCGAGCAGGGGGCGATGCGACACCGGGATGCCGATCACGCGCGCCGCTGCAGGCTCGTCGAGTCCCGGGACATCGATCGTCACGTCCACCACGATCCGCGCATCGACGGCCGCCACGCCGGGGATGGCGCCGATGTCGCGCGCGACGCGCTCCGGCGCGCGCTTCAGGTGCGCAAATACGTCGGCAAATCGGTAGCGCTCGTAATACAGGTCGCGCGTCGCGACGAGCGCATAACCGGCCGTGCGCATCGACACGAGCACCGCCACCCCGCATGCCGCCACGAGCGTGATCGCCAGAAGCTGGCTCCTGAGCCGCAGCACATCGCGCAGCAACTTCCGGGTGAGTGCGCGCACGCCGTGTCACCAGCTGAGGTCGCCCGGGGCGACCTTCACCGCGTTGGACCGCACATCCACGATGCGGCCGCTCCCCATGTGCGCCACCCGATCGGCCATATCGGCGATCCCCGCGTTGTGTGTGATGACCGCCGTGGTGGTGCCTAACTCGTGGTTGATCCGCGCCAGCACGTCCAGCACCAACCGACCGCTCTGGAAATCCAGGGCGCCCGTGGGTTCGTCGCAGAGCAGCACATCGGGGCGCTTGGCCACCGCCCGCGCCACCGCGACGCGCTGTTGCTCCCCACCCGAGAGCTGCGCCGGGAAATGGTCCATCCGATCGCCGAGCCCTACCAGCTCCAGCGCTTGGCCGGCCGGCATGGGCGACTCGGCGATGTCGGTGACCAGGCGGACATTCTCGCGCGCCGTGAGGCTCGGGATCAGGTTGTAGAACTGGAACACGAATCCGACGTGCTCGCGCCGGTACCGCGTGAGCTCGGCGTCGGATGCCGCCGTCAGATCGTGATCGCGGAACCACACCGTGCCACTGGTGGGCACATCGAGCCCGCCGAGGATGTTGAGCAGCGTCGACTTGCCGCTACCGGATGGCCCGAGCAGCACGAAGAACTCGCCGGCGAAGAGGTCCAGCGATACGTGATCGAGCGCGCGCACGTCCACGTCGCCCATGTGGTACGTCTTGCAGAGATCGCGCGCCTCGAATTCGGCCATGGCCGGCAATCTGCCGCCGCCGACCCAACGGCGAGATCGGCAAACTGCCGTGGTCGGGTCGGGCAAACGCCGACACACGGCGCGGGTGTGGGTGAGGTAGAGGCGGGAACGGAGTAATCCCCGACGGCCCATCCGATTTCCGCTGACAGACGATCCGGGTTCCGCCTGTCACCCTTAGGGTCACAGCGTCAGCAACACCACGTGCCGTCCTTGGAGGAGCCATGATCGAGCAACGGACGCAATACGGATTCAGCGTGACGGTGCCCATGTCGTTCGCCGTCGCGCTGCAGCGAACGCGCGACGAGCTCGCGAGAGAGGGCTTCGGCGTGCTCACCGAGATCGATGTCTCGGCGACGCTCGAGAAAAAGCTCGGCGTCGCGTTCAGGCCCTACGTCATTCTGGGCGCGTGCAATCCGTCGCTCGCTCACCGGGCGCTCACGGCTGATCTGGACATCGGGCTGCTCTTGCCCTGCAACGTGGTCGTCTATTCGGCCGACGTCCCCGGCTGGACCGTCGTGGGTGCGATGGATCCCGCGGCGGCGCTCGAGCTGGCCGGGAACGCGGCCATCGCGCCCGTTGCCGCCGAGGCGAAGGCGCGCCTCGGGCGAGCGTTGGACCGAGTGGCGGCGCGGGTCGGCGATAGTGGCGGGGCCTAACGCACGGGTGCAGAACGAACCGGCGGGGGTCGAGCAGGTCGGGACGCCCGCCGTGGGCCGTCCGTGGCACGCGCTGCCGGCGCCGCTGGCGATGGCGGCCTTCGCCACGCCGGCAGCCGGGCTGTCGGACGCGGAGGCCGCGCGCCGGCTCGCCGCGCACGGCTCGAACGCGCTCGCACCGCCGCCCCGCGCGCGACTCTGGAAGGTGATCGGCCAGCAGGTCGCGAGCCTCGTGACGCTGCTCCTGGCCGCCGCGGCCGCTGTGGCCGCGGCGACCGGCGCCCTGATCGATGCCGCGACGATCGTAGCCGTACTGGTCCTCAACGTCACGTTAGGCGTGGCCACCGAATGGCGCGCGCGCCGCGCCATGGATGCTCTGCGCTCGCTCGAGGTGCCGCGGGCCGCCGTCGTGCGCGCCGGCCGCACGCGCCTCATCGCCGCGCGCGAGCTCGTGCCCGGCGACCTCATCGTGCTCGACGCCGGGCGGGCGGCACCGGCGGACGCCCGACTCGTCTCGGCCGCCGAATTGCGCGCCAACGAGGCCGCGCTCACCGGCGAATCGCTGCCCGTGGTGAAGGCCGCCGATGCCCAACTGGCGGCCGCGACGCCCCTCCCCGACCGCACGACGATGGTCTACAAGGCGACCATGATCGTGTCGGGGAGCGGGCGCGCCGTGGTCGTGGGCACCGGCCCGCACACGGAAATCGGTCGGATCGGCCGTCTCACCGCCGCGATCCCCGACGAGCCGACGCCGCTCGAGCGGCGGCTCGACAGCCTCGCGAAGCGGCTGGCGGCCGTGGCCATCGGCGCGGGCGCGGTGGTCGCCGGCATCGAGCTGCTCAAGCACGCACCGTTAGGCGGGCTCCTGCAAACCGGCATCGCGGTGGCAGTGGCCGCCGTCCCCGAGGGATTGCCGGCCGTGGTCACCATGACCATGGCGCTCGGCCTCCGGCGCATGGCGCGCCGCCACGCCCTCGTGCGCCGCCTGCCGGCCGTCGAGACGCTGGGCGCGGCCACCGTGGTCTGCACCGACAAGACCGGCACGCTGACCGCCGCCGAGCAGACCGTGACGACCATCTGGGTGATGGACAGGACGATCGACGTGACTGGCGCCGGCTACGCTCCGTTAGGCGTCTTTCGCCGTGCCGGGGCGCCGATCGATCCGCCGGGCGACCCGCCGCTCGCCGCCGCCCTCCGCATCGCGGCCCTCACCAGCCGCGCCGAGGTCGTCCAGGCGAGAGATGGGTGGACCGCGCACGGCGACCCGACCGACGCCGCGCTGCTCGTGGCCGCGCGCAAGGCGGGACTCGAGCGGAGCGTCCTGGCCGCACAGTGCCCCGAAGTCGGCGAGGTGCCGTTCTCGAGCGCGAGGATGCTCACCGCGACGTTTCATCGCGAGGCGCCCGGTGCTCTGGTCGCCTTGCTCAAGGGCGCGCCGCTCCACGTGCTCGAGCGGTGCTCCCGCGTGCTGGCCACGGGCGAGGCGCGGCCCCTCGACGACCGCGACCGCGCGCGCATCCTCGAGGAAAACGCCGCGCTGGCGGCGCGCGGACTGCGGGTGATCGCGCTGGCGTACGGCGCCGTAGGCGCGGCCGATGTGCGCGAGCTGCACCACCTCACGTTCGTCGCGCTGGCGGGGCTGATCGATCCGCCGGCCGCCGGCGCCGCCGACGCCATCCGGGCGCTGCGCGCCGCCGGCATCGCCACGATCATGCTCACCGGCGACCAGCGACTCACCGCGACCGCGCTGGCGCGGGAGCTCGGCATGCCCACCACCGGCGATGCCGTGATCGATGGCCGCGAGTTGGACGAGATGCCTAACGACGAGCTCGCGCGGCGGGTGGGCGGGATCGCGGTGGTGAGTCGGATGAGTCCGGAAGCCAAGCTGCGCATCGTCGTCGCCCTCGAGCGCTCCGGGCACGTGGTCGCCATGCTCGGCGACGGCGTCAACGATGCGCCGGCGCTGCGACAAGCCACCATCGGCGTCGCCATGGGGCGCCGCGGCACCGACCTGGCCAAGGAAGCCGCCGCCGTGATTCTCACCGACGACCGGTTCCAGACGATCGTTGCGGCGGTCGAGGAGGGCCGGACCATCTACGACAACATCCGCAAGTTCACGTTCTATCTGCTGAGCTGCAATCTGGGCGAGATCCTCACTCTCGTCGGCGCGGGCCTCGCCATGCTGCCCCTGCCGCTCACTGCCCTGCAGATCCTCTGGCTCAACCTCTGCACCGACACCTTTCCAGCGCTCGCGCTCGCGGTCGAGCCGCCGGAGGCGGACGCGATGCAGCGCCCGCCGCGCGACCCGAAGAAGCCGTTTCTGTCCGTGGGCCTGTTGCGGCTCACGGTGCTGTACTCGATGCTCATCGCCGGCGCGGCACTCGCCGCGTTCTGCGTCGATCTCCTCGTTTTGCACGCGACGGCGCAGCACGCTCGCACGATGTGCTTTGCGGCACTCGCCCTCGCTCAGCTCCTGCACCTCGGGAATGCGCGGAGCGCGTCGGCGGTGAGCACAATCCGTCGCGCGATCGCGAACCCGTACGCGATCGGAGCGTTGGCGCTGGCCACCGCGCTGCAAGTCGCGGCTGTCGCGTTCGCTCCCCTGCGACGCGTGCTCGGGCTGTCACCGCTCACGGTGCGCGACTGGCTGATCGTCGCCGGCTTCGCGCTCGTGCCGGCGATCGTCGGTCAGACTCTCAAGTGGCGCGCGGACGCATCGCCGCTCCGCCATACGCCGTGAGCGCGCGGAGTGCGGCGTTGGTCATTGCCGGTGCGGCGCGATGACGCCGTACTCCTGGCGATACATGCGGACCGTCTCGAAGAAGAACGAGATCGCCAGGGGGCCGAGCAGCAGTCCCGCCAGTCCGAGCAAGCGCACGCCGGCGAATGCGCCGACCAGCGTGACCAACGGGTGCAATCCCGACACGCGCCGGTAGACCATCGGCCGCACCACGTTGTCGATGTTGGACACGAGGACGAGACCGATGGCTAGCAGGACGCCGGCGGCGCCGTAGCGACCGCTCCAAGCGAGCACCAGCACGCCCGGGCCCCAGACCATCGCGCTGCCCAAGACCGGCAGGATGGAGAAGAGGCCGGTCACCACGGCCCAGACAAGCACGTTGGGCAGCCCGACGATCCAGAAGCCTAACGCAACCATGGTGCCCTGCGAGAGCGCGGTGGCGAGGATGCCCAGAACGGTCGCGCGGGTGATGCTGGAGAACCGCGCGCGCAGCGCGTCGGCGCCGGCGTCGGAAAACGGGATGATGGGCCGCACGTACGACCAGCCCGCGTCGCGCGAGCGCAGAAGGTAGTAGAGACCGAGCACCGCGATGACGAGGTTGATGATCGCTTGTGCGATGCCGCCCAACACGGCGAAGGCCTGTCGCGACATCCACGTGAAGAACGTCTCACCGGTCTGCGCCAGCTGCGCGCCCACCTCCCACGGCCCGAGGCGGAGTCCTGCGAGCCGGGTGAAGGCCTCGCTCCGTCCCACCTGTCCGAGCGCGTCCGGCACTTGGCCTAACGCTGCCGCCGTGAGCCAAGCCGCCGGCAGCAGCACGAGCAGGAGCGCGGCCACGCTCATCGCGACGCCGGCGACCCGCGGTCCGACGCGGGCCGCGACGCGCCGGTAAGTCGGCGCCGCGATCACGTAGAGCACAATGGCCCCCATCAATCCCGACGCATATGGCAGCAGCGCGACGCACAGCGCCGCAAAGAGCGCGACGATGAGAACGCGCGCATGAGTCGCCGAGCCCGTTGGACCGACGGGTATCGGCGTGCGGTCTGCATCGCGTTCCGGTCCGGCCGAAAGGCGGTTGGGCATATTGGTCATATTACCGCTCGAGCGCGCGAGATTCGTGACCGCGTATCGGCACGCCGCGCGGTCCAGGCATCATGTCGAAATGTCGCACGCAATCGAGCCCGCGGTGGCGGGGAATGCCCAGCGTTCGCGTCGGGCAAGCCCCGACCCCGGCGCCGGGGCTCGCCTGACTGACGAGAAGACGCGCCCGACACCGGCCCGGACGTTCGCGGCGCCGCGCATGCAAAACTCTGCGGGCGGGTGCCGGAACGGTCAGCGTGGCCGCCAACTTTCTGCTTTTAGGCGGAACGGCGGCTCGGCGCGGCGACGTATGCGGCCGCGCGATCCAGCGCCGCGTCGATGTCGCCGAACACGTTCTCCTCGCCCAGCTCGTCCAACAGCGCCGAGCGGCCGAGCGCCACCATCGGTTGGGCATGCACATCGGAGAGCAGCACGAGCGTGCCCTCGTGCCGCGTCCGGCGCACCAGGTCCTTGAACGCGTTGAGCCCAGTCGAATCGATCGCCGGCACGTTGCGCAGCCGAATGATGAGCACCTTGGGATTGCGCGCCACGGCGGCAAGGGTGTCCTTGAATTTCTCCGCGGCGCCGAAAAAGAACGGCCCGTTGATCTCGTAGATCTCGACACCGGGAGGCAGCCGGCGCCGGCGCGCCCGGTCGGCATCGGTCTCCTCCTCCTCCCGCGGCTCGCCAAACTCGCGCGTCACGGCGCCCACGTTCGTGACCTCGGACATGCGCCGCATGAACAGGAACACCGCGGTGACGATGCCGACCTCGATTGCGACGGTGAGGTCGACGGCCACGGTTAGGCCAAACGTGAGGAGCATCACCACCACGTCGCTCTTGGGCGCGCGGAGCTCGGCTTTGAACGTGCGCCACTCGCTCATGTGGTAGGCGACCACGACGAGGATCGCCGCGAGCGTGGCTAACGGAATCAACTCGGCCCACCGGCCGAAGGCCACCGTGATGAGCAGCAGCGTCAGGGCGTGCACCATCCCGGCGACGGGCGTGCGGCCGCCGTTCTTCACGTTCGTCGCC
>DASSIN010000042.1:0-6855 GCA_035691845.1 Candidatus Eiseniibacteriota bacterium
TCGCGCGCGCGCGCGAAGCGCGTCGCGTCGCGCGTGGGGTCCAGCGCGCCGAGCTCGAGCCGCTCGTCGTCATGCATCCAGGTGATCCTCCAGCGCTCCCGGGCCGAGCCGCTGGCGCAGCACGCGTCGTCCTTCGAACGCGTGCTGCCGCGACATGCCTTCGGAGATCCCGAGCGCCTCGGCGATCTGCCGGTGCTCCCAGCCTTCCAGGTGCTTCAGCAGAATCACTTCGCGTTGCACCACCGTCAATCGTCCGAGCGCCGCTTCCAGCCGCGCGCGCAGCTCGCCCGTCTCCGCCCGTCCGCTCGCGTCGCCGCGCGCGGGCGGATCCACATCTTCCACCGCCGGGCCGCCGCGCACCCGCCGCCGCGCGTGCAGGTTCAGGGCGTGGTTGCGCACGATGCTGATCAGCCAGTACACGAACCGCTCCGGTGTGCGGCAGTCCTCGATGCGGTCCAGCGCGCGCACGAACGCGTCCTGGCATGCGTCCTCGGCGTCCATGGATTCCCCGAGCACGGCCAGCGCGGTCGCGAACCCGGCCCGGTAGTGGCGCCGCACCAGCGCGTCCGCCGCCGCCGCATCGCCCCGCCGCACGGCCGCCACCAGCTCGGCGTCGGTGGGCGTCATGGCAGGCACGAGCACCCCCGCACGGGATAGACAGCCGGGACCGGCCGGGCGTTAGGGGCGGGCGCCCGGCCGCGGGGGCGCGGCACGATTCGGGCGAGCATGCCATCAACGTACCCGATGCGCCCGTGCGGGTTCCGCCCGGAGGCCGCGCCTGCGGATGTCAGCGCACGACGCGCACCGGGCAGCTGGCCGATTGCCCGCTCGCGCGCACGCGCAGCTCGTAGCGCCCCGGCGGGAGCGCGAGCCCATCCAGGCGCAGCGCATGCGTGCCGGGACCGACCGGCGCGAGCGCGCGGCGCGGCAGGACGGCGCGGCCCTGCACGTCGAACACCTCCGCCGCGGGCTCGACCGGCACCGGCGTGTCGAGCCGGAACCGCACGCTGCGGCCGTCGCTCGGCTCCGCGCGGATCGCAAGCGGCCCGCGGGCGGGGCGCGGCGCCACGGGAACCGCCACCGCGCGCAGTGGCACGAGCGCCAGGCCGCGCTGCGGGAACGAATCCACGCTCGTGAACGTGCCGCCCATCACCAGCCGGTCGCCGACCCCCGCGAACGCCAGGGCGACGTTGTCTGCGACCGGGCCCGCCGTCAGCAGCGCGCCGCTGCCGGCGTCGAGCGACGCCGCGCCCGGCGCGGGCTGCCCGGCCACGTGCGTGAACCGTCCGCTGACCACGATGCAGCCGTTCGCGCCACCCAACGACCGGACGGTGGCGTCGGCGCCGGGGTTCCAATCCGAGAGCGCGCCGGTGCTGCGGTCGAACGCCGCCAGTCGCTGCCGCGGATAGCCCGACACGGTGCCGAACTGTCCGCCCGCGTATACGCGGTCGCCGAGCTGCGTCAGGCTCAGCGGCGGCGTGTCGGGCGAGGGATTGAACGGCAGCAGCGCGTGCCCGTTCATGGCGAATGCGGCCAGCGTGTTCCGGGACTGGCCGGCGATCACCGAGAAGAAGCCCGCCGTCCACAGCGTGTCGTGGTATGCGATCAGGCCGTACACGTTGGAATCGGGATAGGGATTCCACGCGCTGACCGCGCCCGTCTGCCGGTCCACGGAGCCGATCGACGGGCGCAGCACGCCGTTGATGTGCGGGAAGTAGCCGGCCACGGCCAACTCGCCCGGGACGAGCGCCAGAGACAGCACGGTGCCGTCGAACTGCGGGGCCCAGGCGCCGAGCGCGCCGGTGGTCGCGTTCAGCATCGCGGCGTTGCCGCGCGGGGTGGCGTTCACGGCGTTGAACTGCCCGCCGACGTAGAGCGTGTCGTTCGACAGCGCCATCGCGATCACCGAGCCGTCCGCGGCCGGCGCCCACGGCGTGATCCGGCCCGAAGGCACGTCGATCGCCGCCAGATTCGATCTCGGCAGCGCCCCGATCGTGGCGAAGTCTCCGCCCGCCCACGCTCGACCGGCGGAAATGTCCAGCGCGAACACCGCGCCGCCGGCATGGCACGTCCACGGCAACACGCTGCCGTCGAGCGCGATCGCGCCCAGGCCGGCCCTGGGCACGCCGCCCAGGTTCTGGAACCGGCCGCCGGCGATGACGCGGTCGTCCATCACGGCCAGCGCGCGCACGGTGTCGTCCGCGATCGGCGCCCACGCCGTGGGCGCGCCCGTCGCGAACGCGATCGCGCCCAGGTTCTGGCGATCCTGCCCGCCCACGCCCGCGAACTTGCCACCGAGGTACAGCACCCCGCCGGCGCGCGCGATCGCGAACACCGGCCCGCTGACGTCCGTGACCACCGACGTCAACGCTTGCGCGCTGACCTTGATCTGCAGCAGGTGGTCGCGCGGCTGGCCGTTCGCGGTGGTGAACTCGCCGGCGGCCTCCAGCGTATCGGCCCGCACCAGCATGGCGTGGATCGTTCCGTCCAGGAACAGGAACAACGGGCTCAAGGCGCCGCTGGCGACGTCGAACGCGGCGAAGTGTCCGCGCGGCGTGCTGTTCGCGTTCACGAACCGGCCGCCCGCGAACAGCGTGGTGCCGTCGCACGCGAGCGCGTCGCACGCGCTGTCCACCGCGGCGGAGAACGGCAGCAGCGCGCCGTCGGCGACCCGGAGCGCCGCCAGATGCGCGCGCGCCCCGCCCTGCACGTGCGTGAACTCGCCGCCCACGTACAGCGTCGTTCCGTCGCGCGCCATGCAGCGCACGGCCCCGTCCGGAGCGGCGTTCCAGAACGTGTCGTGCGATCCGTCGGCGGCGATGTGCGCGATGTTCGCGCGCGGCGTGCCGTCCACCGCGGTGAACCGGCCGCCGATGAACCAGCCGCCGGCGCCGTCTGCGATCGTGCACCACACCTGCCCCTTCACCAGCGCGTAGGGCAGTCGCGGCGATCCGGTGGCGGTGTCCACGCACGCGAACGGGCCCGTCGTGGGACCGATCAGCGAGAACGTGCCGCCGAGGTAGAGCGTGTCGCCGCGCGCGGCGAGACAGCCGACCGCGCCGTTCGTGCTGGGGAAGGGTGAGGTGGACTGCGCGCGTGAGATCGAGGGCAGCGCCAGCGCGACCAGCAGCAGCGCGCGAACGAGCCGGGTCGGGCAACCGGAGTCGGCCATGAACGTGCTCCCTGACCCGGTCGCGTAGGCGTTCGTGTGCTGCCGGGGCCAGCGTAGCCACCACCGCCCGGGGGTCCAAGCGGAAAATCGCCCGGTCTCGAAGGCGCTGCCACCGCGGGCGGAGGGCCGTCGGCCGGGCCCGTGCGGCGCAACCTAGCTGGCGGCCTTTTCCTCGGTGGACGGCAGCTCGGAGGTGGACTGCGGCTCGTCCTCGGGGCGGATGCGGAAGATGCGCGACAGCTCGGAGCGCAGCTCGCCCTCGTCCAGCCGCTGCTTGAGCGCCCCGCGGTACGCGACCGAGATGGCGCCACTCTGCTCGCTCACCACGATCACCGCGGCGTCCGACTCCTCGGACAGCCCGAGCGCCGCGCGGTGACGCGTGCCGAGCGACACGGCGGTGCGCGGATTGGTGGACAGCGGCAGGATGCACGAGGCGGCCACCACGGTGTCCTCGCGCAGGATCACGGCGCCGTCGTGCAGCGGCGAGCCGGGGCTGAACAGCGTCACCAGCAGCTCCGCCGACACCTTGGCGTCCACGCGCGTCCCGGTCTCGACGAAGTTGCGCAGTCCCACGTTGCGCTCGAGCGCCAGCAGCGCGCCGTGGCGGCGCTGCGCCAGCGTCTCCACCGCGCGCACCACCTCGCCCAGCACGCCGTAGCTGTCGCCGCGCAGGAACCCGCGGAAGTAGCGGGTGCGACCGAGCTGGGCCAGCGCGTGGCGCAGCTCGGGCTGGAACAGGATCACGAATGCGATCAGCCACACCGTCTTCAGCGAGTCCACGATCCAGCGGATGGCGATCAGATTGAACTCGCGCGCCACGAGTCCGATCACGACGGTGACCAGCAGCCCGACCAGCATCTGCGCCGAGCGCGTGCCCTTCACCAGCACCAGCAGCCGGTAGAACAGCAGCGCGACGAGCAGGATGTCGAGGAGGTCGAGGACCCAGAACTTGTGGACGGGCGTCATGGCGTAGGCAGGCCGCACATCGAGCGTAGCAGATGGGCTCGGGCGCTGACCACGATTCGCGCGCGGTCGCCGGCCAGCGGGCTAATCGCCCGCGCCCGCCGCCGGGCTCGCGTGCGGGACGGCGCGGCGGGCGCTCCGCAGCAGCTCGGCGATCCGCACGGCGCGCACGGTCTCGCGCACGTCGTGCGCGCGCACGATGCGCGCGCCCAGGAACACGGCGACGGCGGTCGCGGCCATGCCGGCCTCGAGCCGTTCGGTGACCGGCAGGTCGAGCGGGGCGCCGAGGAAGCTCTTGCGCGACACGCCGATCACCACCGGCCGCCCGAGCGCCGCCAGCTCGTCCACGCGGGCCAGCAGCTCGTGGCTGTGGCGGGCGGTCTTGCCGAATCCGATGCCGGGGTCGAGCGCGATGGCCTCGGCCGCGATCCCGGCCGCGCGCGCGCGGGCCATGCGGTCCGCGAGCTGGTCGCGCACGTCGATGGCCACGTCCTGGTACGCGGGGCCGTGCTGCATGGTCGCCGGGGTCCCGCGCATGTGCATCAGCACGACCCCGGCGCGCGTGCGGGCCACGAGCGTCGCCATCTCCGGGTCGCCGAGCGCGGTGACGTCGTTCACGACGCACGCGCCGGCATGGAGCGCGCGCGTGGCCACCTCGGCGCTCGCGGTGTCCACCGACACCGGCACGCCGGCCGCGGCCAGCGTCTCGATCACGGTGGCGATGCGTCGCCACTGCTCCGCAGCCGCCACCGGCTGACTGCCGGGACGCGTGCTCTCGCCGCCCACGTCCACCAGGTCGGCGCCGCGCGCCATCAGCGTGCGCGCATGCTCGACGGCGGCCGCGGGCTCGGCGAACCGGCCGCCGTCCGAGAACGAGTCCGGCGTCACGTTGAGCACGCCCATCACCAGCGTGCGCTCCGTCACGTCGAACGTGCGCTCCCGGCAGCGCCAGATCATGACTTCAGCGCATCCTTCAGCCGCCGGATCTGCGCGGCGTGGTTGTGGGCGTGGGCGGCGTAGATGCGCAGCCAGTCCTCGGCGCCGTACGGGCCCGATTCGCTGTGCCGGCCCTGCCGCTGCCAGTCGTCGTCGTGCATGGCGCGCAGCAGCTGGAGCGTGGTCTCGCGCGCGGCGCGGAACGCGTTCAACGCCGGTTCCAGCTCGCGCTCGTTGTAGCGCAGGCGCTTCGCCCACGCCTCCTGGTCGTAGCCCTGGATCTCGGCGTGGTCCTCGGTCAGCAGCCGGCGCAGCCGCTGGGCGGAGATGCTCTCGCTGTCCGCCAGATGGTGGACGATTTCCGCCGCGCTCCATTTGCCGGGAACAGCGTGCTGGCGCAGTCCGGCGGCCGGGAAATCGTCAAGCGCACGCTTCACCTCGGCGTAGCCGTCGGCATAGCGGTCGATCAGGGTGCTGCGCTCCTCGCGGGTCATGCGTCTTCCTCGTTTCGGCGGTGGAACTTGGGGCTGCCGTTGTCGTTGACCTGACGGAGGGCGGATGGTAGCACTTACCGGTCCTTGCCTGAGGTCGCCTGCCTCGCGCGCGCCGGGATCGCGCCGGGCCGCTCCCGCTGCTCCACGCTCTCACGTCTCGAGAACTGCCTGGAGGTTCGTGTTCGCATGAGCCGGATCCGCCGCGTGTTGCTCGCCGTCGCCGCCGTGTTCGGGCTCGCCGTTCCGGCGCGGGCCCAGATCATCGGCCAGCCGCTCGAACTCTCGGGAGGCGCGGGCACGTTCAGCCCCGACGCGCGCGCGCGCGTGAAGACCGGACTGGCGAGCACGGTCGCCATCGGCTGGCGCTGGCAGCCGGTGTTCACGCTCGAGGGCCAGGCGCTGTTCGCGCCGTCGCACGAGGATCTGCCGGGGCGCGGCGACGTGAAGCAGAACCACTTCTTCGCCGGCCTCGACCTGCGCTTCAACATGATCGCACCCGAGAACCGCGTGGTGCCGTTCGCGCTGGGCGGCATGGCGTACGGGGTGTCGCGCGATGCCACGCTCGTGCCGGAGAAGCTGCGGCGCGGCGCGCCGAGCCTGGGCGCGGGCCTGCTGCTCAACGTGGTAAACGAGCGCACCTACGTGCGGCTGCAGGCGCGCGACGTGTTGTTCCGCGAGCGCGACGCGCTCGAGTTCGGCAGTCACTTCGCCGTCACCGCCGGCCTGCAATACGCGTTCGGTGGGAGGGAAAAGGACCAGGACCTGGACAAGGTCCGCGACTGGCTCGACAAGTGCCCCGATACACCGATCGGCGCCAGGGTGGACGCCAACGGCTGCCCGATCGATTCCGACGGCGACGGCGTGCCGGACGGCATCGACCAGTGCCCGAACACGCCCAAGGGCTGCAAGGTGGACGCGAAGGGCTGTCCGATCGACTCCGACGGCGACGGCGTGTGCGACGGGATCGATCAGTGCCCGAACACGCCGCCCGGCACGCTCGTGAACGCCAAGGGCTGCCCGGACGACGACGATCAGGACGGCGTGCGGAACGAGGACGACAAGTGTCCCAACACGCCCAAGGGCTGCAAGGTGGACACCAACGGCTGCCCGATCGATTCCGACGGCGACGGCGTGTGCGACGGGCTGGATCAGTGCCCGAACACGCCGGCGGGGCTCAAGGTGGACGACAAGGGCTGCCCGATCGAGGTGATCGAGAAAGAGACCGAGCTGCTCGACACCGGCATGATCCGGCTCGAGAACATCCACTTCGACACCGACAAGTGGGACGTG
>DASSIN010000043.1:0-6992 GCA_035691845.1 Candidatus Eiseniibacteriota bacterium
TCTACGACCTGGCCGGACGCGAGCGACGCGTGCTCGCGGCGGCGGCGCTGCCCGCCGGCGAGCACGCCATTCGCTGGGACGGACGCGACGATCGCGGCGCGCGGCTGCCGCCCGGGCTCTACCTGGTGCGGCTGACCACCGGGGCCGGGCAGCGCGCCGTGCGGCTCACCGTGCTGGATTGATCCCGTGCGCCGCGCGGCCGCGCGCGGCGCGCGCCGCACGCGCGCCGCCTGGCGCTTGACGGCGGGCCGACCGGGTTCCTAGGTTCAGTCGCCCGGCGTCGCGACGACGTCGCGGCGACCTCGGGAGCTTGCGATGCGGCGCGTGATGGCGCTGGTGCTGGCCGGTGGCGGGAGCGAGGCGTTGAGCGTGCTCACCGCCGAGCGCGCCGTGAGCGCCGTGCCGTTCGGCGGCAAGTATCGCGTGATCGACTTCGCGCTCTCCAATTGCTGCCACTCCGAGGTCGAGCGCGTGGCGGTGTTCACCCAGCACCATCCCACCTCGCTGCACGACCACATCGGCTCCGGCCGCCCGTGGGACCTCGACCGCCGCTCCGGCGGCGTGCTGCTGCTGCAGCCCTACCTGGCGCGCCACCACACCGGCTGGTATCGCGGCACCGCGGACGCGATCGCGCAGAACTGGGACGTGATCGAGGAGCAAGGCCCGGAGCGCGTGCTGGTGATGTCGGGCGACCACGTGTACCGCATGGACTACCGCCAGCTGCTGCTCACCCACACGCGCGGGCGGGGCCCGGTGACGCTGTCGATGGCGCGCGTCGCGCCGGACCAGTCGCGGCGGTTCGGGATGCTGTCGGTGGACGGCAGCGGCCGCGTGCTGACACTGGACGAGAAGCCCGCCACCACTGACGCCACGCTCGCGTCGATGGGCCTGTACGTGTTCGAGACCGGTGTGCTGGCGCAGGCGCTGCGCGCGGGTCCGGTGGATCTCGTCCACGACGTGCTGCGCCCGATGCTCGAGGCCGGCGAGCGCGTGCAGACGCACGAGTTCACCGACTACTGGGAGGACGTGGGGGCGGTGGGGCCGTACTACCGCGCCAATCACGAGCTGCTGCAGCACACCCCGCGGCTGGTGCTGCACGATCCGCGCTGGCCGGTGCTGACGCGCGACGAGGAGCGTCCGCCGGTGGTGGTGGGCGATGGCGCCGTGATCGACCAGAGTCTGGTGGCGAACGGCTGCCGCGTGTCGGGCACCGTGATGCGCTCGGTGCTGTTCCCGGGGGTGACCGTGGAGCCTGGCGCCGAGGTGCGCGATTCCATCGTGATGCAGGACGTGCGCGTCGAGTCCCAGGCGCGCGTGGACCATGCCATCATCGACAAGCACGCACGGGTGACGCGCGGCGCGCGCGTCGGCGACGGCCCGGTGCCGCGCGGCGCAGAGCACGCGTGGCTCGAGGGCCTGACGCTGGTGGGGAAGGACGCCGTGATTCCCGAAGGCGCGCGCGTGGGCCGCGCCGCGGTGGTCGGCATCGGCGCGTCGCCGGACGAGGTGGGGGAGCAGGTCGAGCCCGGGGCGGTGATCGCGAGCCGCGCCTGGTACGAGGACGTGGTGTGAACGCGCGTTCCGCGGGCCGGGGCTGATGCAGCGCTACGCCTTCATCCTGGCGGGCGGCGCGGGCACGCGGCTGTGCCTGCTGTCCGAGAAGCGCGCCAAACCGGCGGTGCCGTTCGCGGGCAAGTACCGCATCATCGACTTCACGTTGAGCAACTGCGTGAACTCCGGCATCTACGACATCGGCGTGCTGACCCAGTACCGGCCGACGTCGCTGAACCAGCACATCGGCACCGGCCGGCCGTGGGACCTCGACCGCTCGCACGGCGGCGTCCAGGTGCTGCAGCCATCGCTCGGCTCGAACGAGAGCGAGTGGTACCGGGGCACCGCCGACGCCATCCACCAGAACCTGATCCATCTGCGGCGCCGGCGCATGGACGCCGTGCTGGTGCTGTCGGGCGATCACGTCTACAAGATGGACTACAACGTGCTCTACGCGTTCCATGCCGCCAACGGCGCCTCGGCCACCGTGGCCGTCACCGAGGTGCCGGAGGACGCCGTGTCGTCGTTCGGCATTCTCGAGACGGATTCCGGCGGGCGCGTGGTCGGGTTCGAGGAGAAGCCGCAGCGGTCGCGCTCGCGGCTCGCCTCGATGGGCGTCTACCTGTTCGATCGCGATTCGCTGATCCGCTGGCTGGTCGAGGACGCGGCGCGCGACGATTCCAGCCACGATTTCGGCAAGGACCTGATCCCGCGGCTGGTGGCGCGCGGCGAGCCGCTGTACGCCTACCGGTTTCCGGCCTACTGGCAGGACGTGGGCACGCTCGACTCCTACTACGACGCCAACCTGGCGTTCACGTCACCCACGCCGCCGCTCGACCTGGCCGATCCCGACTGGGTGATCCACACGACCAGCGCCGATCGACCGCCGGTGCGGTTCGAGCGCGGCGGTCGCTCGTCGCACAGCCTGATCGCCAACGGCTGCTGCATCGCGGGCACGGTCGAGCGCTCGGTGCTGTTCCCGGGCGTCAACGTGTCGCCCGGCGCGGTGGTGCGCGACAGCATCGTGATGAACGACAGCTACGTCGGCCGCGACGCCGTGCTCGACCATGCCGTCGTCGACAAGCAGGTGCTGGTGGGGGCCGGCGCGCGTCTCGGACACGGCGACCGCGGCGTGCCCAACCGCGCGTGCCCGGAGCACCTGTCGAGCGGCCTGCTCGTGGTGGGCAAGGGCGCTCGACTGCCGGAGGGGATCACGATCGGACGCAACGCGCGGATCGGCGCCGGCGTGGGAGGCGCGGACTTCACCACCGACGTGCCCGACGGTGGCGTGGTGGACGGCCGCCAGACGATGCACTGACCACGCTGCCCGGGGCACCCAAACGACGAAGCGGCCGGGCGTGAGCCCGGCCGCTTCGTCTGGTCGCCGTGCGCGCTACGCCGAGGGCCGGCGCAGGCGCGCGCCGCCCGCCAACGCGCCGCGCGCGGCGCCGCGATGATGCCGGTGGTGGTGGCCGCCGTGGTGCCGGTGGCCGTGGGCCTTCGGCACGTGCAGCTGCGCGATCTGCTGCTGGTCCTGGGGATTGTCGCCGGTGGCGTCGCCGGTGCGGATCTTGAGCCGCGTCCCGCGCGCCACGCGCGCGCCCTTCAGGTGGTTCCACTTCTTGAGGTCTGCGACCGACACGCCGTACTGCTCGGCGATCGAGCCCAGCGTCTGGCCCTTGTGCACGGTGACGACGACGCGGCCGTCGGCGTGCGAGCTGGCCTTGAGCTGGTTGCGCGCGCCCAGCGTGCGCGGCGGCACGTAGTTGGTGTGCGCGCGCGGGTCGTTGTCGGCCAGCTGCGCCGGCTCGGGCGCATGCGACTTGAGCGAGCCGTGCACGGTGAGCACCATGCCGCGGCGCAGCGGACGGCGGCGGCCGATGCGGTTGTCGCGCGCGATCTGCGAGGCCTCGACCCCGTATAGCGACGCGATCGACTGCAGCGTCTCGCCGTGGTGCACGCGGTGCTTGAGCGTGAGATTGACCGCCGGCAGCGACGTGCCGTCCGCCATCTTCTGCAGCAGCACCTTGCCCTTGCCCTGCGGCACGCGCAGCGTGGTGATGCCGTCGCGGCCGGTCGCGGCGCCGCGCAGCACCGCCGGATTGAGCGCGGTCAGGTCCTCGTACGGGCAGTCGGCGAGCCTCGCCACCGCGTGCAGATCCACCGCGCCCTTGAGCGCGATCTCGTCGAACGCCATCGGATCGTCCAGCGCCACGTCGTCGAACCCGTACTTGCCGGGATCGCGCGAGATCGCGAGCGCGGCCATGAACTGCGGCACGTAGTCCTCGGTCTGGCGCGGCAGCTTCAGGTCCCAGTAGTTGGTCGTGCCCTGCGCCTTGATGGCGCGCAGGATCGTGCCCTCGCCGGCGTTGTACGACGCCAGCGCCAACGGCCAGTCGCCGAACACGGCGTACAGATGCTTGAGGTAGCGCGCGGCGGCCACGGTCGCCTTCTCGGGATCGCGCCGCTCGTCGGTCCACTGGTTGACGGTCAGCCCCAGCAGTCGCGCGGTGCTCTTCAGGAACTGCCACGGCCCGACCGCCGCCGAGACCGAGCGCGCATTCAGGTTGAAGCCACTCTCCACGAACACGAGGTGCACCAGATCGGGCGGCAGCCCCTCGCGCTGCAGCACGGATCGGAACAGGTCCATGTAGCGGCCCGAGCGCTTGAGCCAGCGTTCGAACGTGGAGCGCCCGGCGCCGGTGAAGAAGTCGATGTACTTGTAGACCTGGCCGTTGAACTGGGGCTGGATGGCGTCGATCGCGGGCTGGTTCAGCACCGTCGAATCCGCCTCGTTGCCGGGCTCGACCGGCTCGCCCTCGTTCTGCAGGCTCCTGCGGTTGGCGTCCTGCAGGCCGGAGAGCTTGGACCGGATGTCCGTGAGTTCGCGCGTGAGGCCGGCGTCCTGGCTGGCCTTGAGGGCCGCGTCCACGTCCAGCAGCGCCCCTTCGATGGTCTGCTCGGCCGCCGCCGGGTCGGTCTTCCGCTGGTCCCAGGCCTTCTCGTACGCGGCGCGGGCCGACTCGATGGGGGAGCCCGAGGCGTGGTGGGCCGAATCCGCTGCCGCCGCGGCCTTCAGGTCGGGCGGGGCTGCCGGCTTGGCGGCCGGGCCGGTTGCGGCCACGGTCGCCTGGCCGGGCGCGGTGGCGGTGGCCGGGCCGGTCGCGGCCACGGTGGCCGGGCCGGTCGGGGTCGCGGTGGCCGGGAGGTCGGCTGCGATCACGCGCGGCGCCGGGCCGGCGAGAAGCAGGAGGACGGCGGTCACCGTCAGGGTTGAGGCGCGGTTCGGCATGCCTTCACTCCTGTCGTGCGGGGGTCCGCTCCCGTGCGGCCGGGAACGGTCGGAACCTAGCTGGACCGGGAGAGGCGTGCAACCCCGAACCATGCAAACTGTCGCATGTTCCGGGCTGATGCGTCCACGGGTGCGGCCCGGATGAACGGTGAAGCATGCCAGAGCACACGGATGAACAGCAATGCGCATGCCACCCACGGCAACATGATTGACACCACCTGAACCCTTGGCTAGCTTGCGTCAAAGCGGTTCGTCGTCGGCAACTGGCAGGGTGATCCATGGAAGGATTCTCCGCTCGGAATGCATTTGGCACGCCCTCGGGCGAGCCGCCGGCTGCCGGCTGGACGGTGGCGCTCCACACCCACGGTGAAGTCCTGGCCACCGGGGTGCGCGGCGACGGCCTCGAGCTGCTGCTGCTCGGCCACGTGCCCGGATTCACCTCCGAAGAGGTGCAAGCCTGGCTCCGGGAGCTGTCCGGAGTCGCCGCCGACACGCCTCAAGCCCCTGGCGAGTCCGCGCTTCCGGCCCTGCTGCACGGGGCGCTCTCGGGACTCCTCTTCTACCAGGCGGAGTTGTGGGGCCGCACCGACGGCAATGCACCGTGCACGATCGCCCTGCTCGATTCGGGGGATCACGCCGCGTTCGGGTGGACGGGCGACGGCACCTTGAGCGTGCACGTTCCCGGCGCATCGGGCGATCCGCCATGGCACATCGTCCACGACGAAGAGGGTCGCGAGGCGCGCGCGCTCGTGCTGGACCCGGCGCGCGGCGCCCATCTGAAGGTGAGCTGGCAATCGCCCCTCGGCACCGCCGAGGCGGAGTTGGATTGGGTTCCCAGGCGGGCCGTCGGCACGTCCCCCCGAGGCGCGACGCACCCGGAGCCGGAGATCCCCGGGCCGGAGGCCCAGGTCGCAAGCAGGGCGGTCGGGGAGCCGGAGGAAATCGAGCGCGCCATTCACGACGCGATCGCCGAGGCGCGTGCGATCGTGGAGCTGGAGGCGATCGCGGAGGCGCAGGCGAGGGCCGAGCTGGAGGCGATCGCCGGCGAGGCCGACGAGCGCGCGAACGACGACGAGCTGGAAGCCTTCGGCGAGAGCGACCTGGACGACGCCCCGCAGGCGATCGACGAATCGGAGACGATCGACGAGGACGCGCGCTCGGAGACCGTGGCCGGGCCGGAAGCGATCGCGGGATTCGAGTCCGCCGTCACGCCGCCGTGGATGGAACGCGGGCCGGCCGCGCACGAGCCCGTCGCGCGAGAGCAAGTCGGCGAGAGCTTCCAGCCGCCGGTCACGGAGCGGTTCGAGGAGTCGGTCGCCGACACGCGCTCGGCCGGGCCCGTGGGGCCGGTCGCCGCGCAGGATCTCGAGTCGCACCTGTGGCGGTTTCGCGCCTGGGTCGCGCAGCTCAAGAACGCCCCCATCCCGGCGCGTCCCGAGCCGCCGATCGAGGAGCGCTGGGCGCCCGACGACGCTTCGGCCGGGGCGCATACGCCGGCGACGCACGACGCGTTCGCGCGCGAGCCCGGTGACGAGCCGCCGCCCTCGTCGCGCGAGCCGATCGAGCTCGCGCCGCCCGCGGCGCGCACGCCTCACATCGAGGAGCGCTGGGCGCCTTCGATCGACGAGGCGTTCGCGGAGCCTCCCGCGCCGCGCGCCAGCGAGCCCGCGCCGCTCGTGGAGGTGGAGGAGTGGGTGGCGCCGCGCGCGCTGGCGGCCGAGCGCGTTCCGGCGGATGCGATGCCCGGGAGCGGCGCGCGCGAGGAGCGCTTCGCCAGCGAGCCAGCGCCGTCCGAAGTCGATCTCGATGCGCCGATCCCGCCCACGCCCGAGCCCGAAGCGCTCGCGCTGGCTGCCGCGCCGCCGTTCGGCGCCGCTGGGGCGCCGTACGGGGAGCCGTACGGGGAGCCGTACGGGGAGCCGACCCCGGAGCACGACGAGCCGGTCCTCGACCGGCCGCACGAGGCGATCGCGCCGCGGCTGGCCTCGATCGCGGAATACGAGGACGAATACGAGGTCGCCCGAGCGCAGCCGGCGGCGCCCCCGGGGCACGAGCGGCACCCGGCGCTCGCGAGAGCGCGGCTCCCGGCGCGGCTCGGGGAGCCGACGCGACGGCCGGGGTGGGAGCCGGTCGCGCCGGCACGCGTGCG
>DASSIN010000044.1:0-2785 GCA_035691845.1 Candidatus Eiseniibacteriota bacterium
TGGTGCTCGCCACCGCGATCTGGGGCGGCACGTTCGTCGCGATCCGCGACACGGTGCGCACGCTCGATCCCGGGGTGCTGGTGTTGGCGCGATTCGCGTGCGCCGCGATCGTGCTCGCGCCGTTCGTGGTGGTGCGCCGGCTGGCGCCGCGCGCGTGGTGGGGCGCTGCGCTGTCGGGGCTCGCCGCGGCGGGCGGCTACCTGTTCCAGGCGATCGGGCTCACCCAGACCTCCGCCGGCAGCTCGGCGTTCCTCACCTGCGCCGGCACCGCGTTCGCCGCGCCGCTGGCGTGGGCGCTGTTGCGGCAGCGCCCGGGCCGCGCGGTGGTGACCGGGCTGGTGATCGCGCTGGCGGGCTCGGCGCTGCTGTCCGTCGGCCCCGCGCGCGCGGGCGGCGCCGGCATCGGACGCGGCGAGCTGTGGACGCTGCTCGGCGCGGTGTGCTTCGCGCTGCAGATCCTCGTGCTCGCGCGCATCGCCCCACGCGCCGACCCTCTGGCGCTCGCCGGCGTCCAGGCGATCGCGATGACGCTGGCGTTCGCGCCGTTCGCGCACCACGTGCGCGCGGCGCTGGCCGCGCTCGACGCCGCGGGCTGGTGGCGGTTCGCATACCTGGCGCTGCCGGCCAGCGTCGTGGCGCCGTGGCTCCAGATCGTCTCGCAGCGGCGCCTGCCGGCGGCGCGCATCGCGCTGCTGTTCGCGCTCGAGCCGGTGTTCGCGCTGGCGTTCGCGCTGCTGCTCGGGGGCGAGCGGTTCGCGGTTCCCTGGTACGCGGGCGCGGCGCTGATCCTGCTCGGCGTGGTGTGGGGCGAGACGGCGCCGTGAGCGCGCGGCGTCGCGGGGGCCGCGGATACGCGCGACTCGCGCTGGCGCGAGTTGCTCCGACGACTCCCGAACGGGGCGGGGACTACCCGCGGCGGCGCGCGGACGTCTTGGATCCGGGGGACCCGGGGGACCCGGGGGTGCCGGGCGTGGCGCGCCAGGCGGCGTCGAGCCAGTCGAGGAACCGCCCTGCCAGCTCGGGGTCGGCGCGGAACACCGCCACACCGTGGCCGGGGACGCTCGCGTCCACCTGGCGCGACTGCGCGCGGTTGCCGGCCTGGTACAGCGCCTCGGTGATCTCCAGCGTCACGTCGTAGTCCTCGGGCGCGGTCTGGAAGAACACCGGCAGCTGCAGCCGGCCGAGCCGCCACGCCGTGACCGCGCGATCGGCCGGCGCCGGGTTCGGGCTCACGAGCAGCAGCGCGCGCACGTGGCGGTCGCGCTCGGCCGCCTCGACCGCGTCGGTCGCCATCGCGCCGGCGCCGACCACCACCGCGCGCGTGGAATCGGCGCCGCATTCCACCGCCAGCGCCGCGATCGCGTCGCGCACGTCGAGCGCGGTGCGGTCGTGCATCGCGTCCTCGCGGCCGACCCACGCCTCGGGCGTGGGGCATGAGGCGTCGACCGACCAGCCCGAGCCGCGCACGTCGAGCAGCAGCGTGGGCAGGCCGTGGCCCGCGAGCCGCGTGGCGAGGCTGTCGTATGCGGCGATCGTATCGGCCGGGCTCACCAGCACCACGACGGCGGGGGCGTGGCGGCGCATGGGCCGGGGCTCGAACAGCACGCCGCTCAACGCGAACCCGTCGGAGGCGGGCAGCCGCACGCGGCGCGCGCCGAGCGCGGCGAGCAGCCGCTTCTCGCGCGCGTCGCGCGCCGCGACCTCGGCGCCGATCGTGGCATCCAGCCGCTGCTCGACGCCGCCGCGGCGCGCGGCCTCGCGCAGCATCTGCATCACCTCGCGGTCGGTGCCGCGCGACCGCACGGCGTTCGGCAGCAGCAGGTCCACCGTGCGGCGCGGATCGGCGGGCGCGAACGCGCGCGCCATGCGGTAGCGCCATTCGCTCGAGCTGGCCAGCGCGCCGCCCGTGCGCAGGAACACGCTGCGCGCGCTGTCGGGCGCGGCGTCCAGCGTCTGCGCCCACGCCAGCCGGCCGAGCACCTGCGCCTGCGCCGCGGCGTCCTCGGCCGCGACCTCGCGCGCCAGCCGGGTCAGGCGCTCGCGCGCGCCGGCGACGTCGCCGACATAGCCCATCTCGTCGAGCAGCCGGCGCGAAACCGCTTCGCTGCCGGCCTTGGAACCGCCGGCCGCCCATGCCTCGCGCACGCGGCGCACGTCGTCGGCGAAGCCGAAGCGCGTGAGCTGCTCGGCGTAAAAGGCGCCCATCCGCGCCGCGTAGAAGGAAAGCGTGCCCGCCTGCTGCGCGCGCGCCCGCTCCGGATTAGCGGTCACGTGGATCGTGCCCGGGGCTTTCACCGCCACCGCGCCCGGCGCGCGTCCGGCCCGCGCCGCCGCCGCGCGAAACTCGGCGATGGCCTGGCCGAGCCGCGAGAGCGGAATCATCACCGGCAGCCATCCGTCGGCCCGCTCGGCGGTGAATTCGACGCTCTTATGGTTGAGCGAGGCGATCCAGATGGGGATGTGCCTGCGCGGCGGTTCAAAGCGGAGCGTGAAGCCGCGCTCAAGCCTGAACAGTTTGCCGTCGTAGTTCAGCGGTTCGCCGGCGATCAGACGGTTGATGATCTCGACGTACTCGCGCATTCGCGTGAGCGGCGGGTTGAACGGCACGCCGTGGAAATGCTCGATGACCTGCGGACCGCTGGTGCCGAGCCCGATGATCATGCGGCCGCCGCTCAGCTCGTCGAGCGTGGCGAAATGCTGCGCCAGGGCGCCCGGCGTGCGCGAGTAGGTGTTAACGATACCGGTGGCGAGCCCGATGTGCCGCGTATGCTCGGCGAGCAGCGTG
>DASSIN010000045.1:0-2095 GCA_035691845.1 Candidatus Eiseniibacteriota bacterium
TCGCCGGTCACGGCCGAGGCGCTGGCGTCGGCGATCGACCGCGCCGAGGCCGAATCGCGCCCGGCGCTCGTGATCGAGATCGACACGCCGGGCGGGCTCGAGAGCAGCATGCGCGAGATGGTGACGCACATGCTGGCCGCGCGCGTGCCGCTCGTCACGTGGGTGGCGCCGTCCGGCGCGCGCGCCGCGTCGGCCGGCGTGTTCGTCACCATGGCGGGCGACGTGGCGGCGATGGCGCCCGGGACCAACATCGGCGCCGCCACGCCCGTGAACCTGCAGGGCGGCATGGATTCGACGCTGGCGCGCAAGGTCACCAACGACGCCGCGGCGTTCGCGCGCACGGTCGCGCACCAGCGCGGGCGCAACGCGGTGTGGGCCGAGCAGGCGGTGCGGCAGGCCGTGGCCGCCAGCGAGACCGAGGCGCTGGCGCTGCACGTCGTGGACGTGATCGCGCCGTCGCTCGACTCGCTGCTGGCCGCCGCCGACGGGCGCGACTGGGCGCGCAACGGCGTGCGGCGGCCGTTGCGGCTGCGAGGGCTGCCGTACGACGACATGGCGCCGTCGCCGCGCCAGCGCCTGCTCGGCTGGATCGTGGATCCCAACATCGCCTACCTGCTGATGCTGCTCGGCTTCTACGGCCTGCTGTTCGAGCTGCAGAACCCGGGCTCGGTGCTGCCGGGCGTGGTGGGCGGGATCGCGCTCGTGCTCGCGTTCCTGGCGCTGTCGGCGCTGCCGGTCAACGCGGCCGGCATCGCGCTGATCTGCCTCGCGCTGGTGTTCTTCCTGGCGGAGATCAAGGTGGCGAGCCACGGCGTGCTGGCGGCGGGCGGGATCCTCGCCATGCTGCTCGGATCGCTGATCCTCTATCGTGGCGCCGGCATCCAGCTGTCGTGGTCGGTGATGGGCGGCGCGATCGTGGGCACGACGGTGTTCTTCCTGCTCGTGATCGGCGCCGGGCTGCGCGCGCGGCGCTGGCGGGTTCGGACCGGCTGGCGCGGAATGGTGGGACGCCGCGCCCAGGTCGTGCAGCGGCTGACGCCGAGCGGAACGGTGTGGCTGGACGGCACGACCTGGAACGCGCGGTCGGAGTCGGATGCGGAGGTGGACGTGGGTTCGGAAGTGATCGTGATGGCGGTGGACGGCCTGACGCTGCGCGTCCGGCCGGTCTGACGCCCGAACGGGTTCCAGGGAGGTCACATGTTCGCCGGTGCCACGGTGCTGTTCTTCCTCGTCGTCATCTTCATCTTCTTCATCGTGCTCGCCAACGCGGTGAGAGTGGTGCGCGAGTACGAGCGGCTGGTGGTGTTCCGGCTCGGCCGCCTGGCGGGCGAGCGCGGACCGGGATTGGTGCTGCTGTGGCCCGTGGTGGAGCGCGGCGTCAAGGTGGGCTTGAGGACCGTGACGCTGGACGTGCCGCCCCAGGACATCATCACCAAGGACAACGTGTCGGTGAAGGTGAACGCGGTCATCTACTTCAAGGTCATCAACACCACCGAGGCCATCGTGCAGGTGGAGAACTTCCTGTACGCCACCTCGCAGATCGCGCAGACCACGCTGCGCTCGATCCTGGGCCAGGCCGAGCTGGACGAGCTGCTGTCGGAGCGGGAGAAGCTGAACCTGGCGCTGCAGCAGGTGATCGATCGCGACACCGAGCCATGGGGCGTCAAGGTCGCCAAGGTCGAGGTCAAGAACGTGGACCTGCCGCAGGAGATGCAGCGCGCGATCGCGCGGCAGGCCGAGGCGGAGCGCGAGCGGCGCGCCAAGGTCATCAACGCCGAGGGCGAGTACCAGGCGGCGGCGCGGCTGGCCGAGGCGGCGGCGGTGATCGGCAAGGAGCCGGCGGCGATGCAGCTGCGTTACCTGCAGACGCTGGCCGAGATCGCGACCGAGAACAACTCGACCACCATCTTCCCGGTGCCGGTCGAGTTCATGCGCGCGTTCGTGGGGATGCTCGACCGCCAGGCCGCGGCGACGCCGCCGCCGAAGGCCTGATCGGCGGCGCGGCGTCGCGCGCGGCGCGAGACGGAGGGCGCCGATGCGCGTGCTGGTGACGGGCGCGGGCGGGCTGCTCGGGCGCACGCTCGTGCCGCGGCTG
>DASSIN010000046.1:0-4599 GCA_035691845.1 Candidatus Eiseniibacteriota bacterium
GCGCCGCAGCAGGTCTGCGCGGCCGGCACGCTCACCTGGGCGCCGGCCAGCACCAGCAGCCGCACCGCCTGCCGGTTGATGTCGGGGAACATCACGTCCATCACGCAGCTGGTGAAGAACCCGACGCGCGCGCGCGGCGCGCCGGCGGGGTGGAACACGAGCCCGTCCGCGCGGCGCTCGAGCCGCGCGCCCGCCGGCAGCGGCAACGAATCGAGCGCGCGCGCGGCGCGCGGCAGCAGCGGCGGCGTCATCGCCAGGCCCTGGCGCGCGAACGAGGGCATCAGCGCCTCGCCCACGGGCGAGCGCAGCAGCGCGGCCAGCGGCGGCGCCTGCCCCAGCCGCAGCAGGTCGGCGAGCGCGTGCATGCGCGGGCGGTTCGGGATCACGTGGCGCAGCACCCATTCGCCCAGCATGCGCATCGGCCCGCGGCGCACGGCGCGGCGCGCGAGCTGCCCGCGCGTCTGCTCCAGCAGCTGCGAGTACGGCACGCCGGCCGGGCACACGGTCTCGCACGCGCGGCAGTCGAGGCACTGGTCCAGGTGCTCGAGCAGCGGATCGGTCGGCGTGATGCGCCCCTCCGCCAGCCCGCGCATCAGGTAGATGCGCCCGCGCGGCGAATCCGGCTCGATCTTGAGCGTGCGGTAGGTCGGGCACGCGGTCAGGCACAGCCCGCAGTGGATGCAGGTCTCGATCGCGCGGCGCGCGGGCGGATCGTCGGCGTCGTACCACCCGCGCGCGGCCGGCGATGGCGCGGCGGGCGCGTGCGTGGACGACTCGGGGACGGTGCTCATCGCGCCAAGTCTAGCATCGCCGACGCGCGCTCATCGGCAGCCGAGAACGACTACGCCAGACCGAGGGCCCGGAGCGCCTCGGTGGGCAGCAGCGCGTGCACGCCGCGCGTGCCGTTCACGATCTGCGAGATGCGCAGCTGCACCAGCATGCTCGACAGCATCAGCGCCTCGCGGCGGTCCACGCCCAGCCGGCCGGCGATCAGCTTCAGCATCTGGTCGAGCGCGATCAGCATGGCGCGATCGAGGTCGGGATCGAATCCCAGCGTCACCCAGCCGGCCGGCGTCTCGGCGCGCGGCCACTCCGGCGCGCCGCCGCGATGCAGCTGGAACTCCAGGTCCACCGCCTCCATCGGGCACTCCAGCGCCGGGCCCGCCACCTCGCCGTCGCCCTGCAGCGCATGGCCGTCGCCGGCCGAGAACAGCGCGTGATCCACGGCGATCGGCAGGAACAGCCGGCTGCCGGCCACCAGCTCGCGGCAGTCGATGTTGCCACCGCACGGCCGCGGCGGAATCGTCGAATGCCAGCCCGGCGCCTCGGGCGGCATGCCGAGCACGCCCAGGAACGGCCGCATCGCCAGCACGTGTCCGCGATCGCTCTCGGCACGGCCGGCGTCGGGATCGAGCCGCCAGCGCAGCGAGGATTCCGGCGGGTCCGACAGTCCGAGCGCGTCGTTGACCGGGCTCGGGAACCCGCCCGCCGACGACCAGCCCCAGCGTCCGGTGCGCACCGACAGGATGCGCACCTCGAGCGTGTCGCCGGCGCGCGCGCCCTCGATCGCCACCGGGCCGCACAGCGCGTGCCCGGGATCGCGCTGGCGGTCGCGCCCCGGGAACCGCGGCGCGGGCGCGAACGGATCGGGCGATTCCACCACGCCCCAGCCGGCGTCGAGCGTGGTGAACCGCACCGTGTCGCCGGGCGCGATCGTGAGCACCGGCGGCAGCTCGCGCGAGAAGTGTCCGTGCACCGTGCGGGCCGTGGGCGCCAGCGTGTGCAGCGTGGCCGCGCGCGCGGACCGGTCAGGAGCCTTCGTCATCGCCGTCGTCCTCCAGCTCGAGATGGAAACGGTGGATGAAGCGATGATAGACGGGCGCGAACATCACGCCCACGATCACGAGGAACGCCACGCCCGCGAACAGCGCGTACAGCGACGCGAACCACTTCTCGGCGTCGGGAATCACCGGGCGCGAGTCCACCGGGCCCATGCCGCCCAGGATCATCGAGGCGTTGTAGAGCGAATCGAGCCACGACAGGTGCCCGCTCCAGCGGTAGCCGAGGATGCCGAGCAGCAGCGCCAGCGCGATGATGCCGAGCCCGATCGTGACGCTGCGCAGCAGCCGCAGCAGGAACTGCGGCCACGGCAGCAGCGGCTGGCCCGTGGTCTCGAACTGCATCATCGGCGGCCGCCGCCCGCCCTGCACGCGCCGATGCCGGCGGCTCACGCCCGGTCCGCCACACGCCGCGGCTGGGGCGCGCTCACGGGACCAGCACCAGTTTGCCGAACTGGCGACGGGACTCGATGCGCTCGTGCGCGTGGCGGGCTTCGGCCAGCGGCATCACCGAATCCACCACCGGCTTCAGCTCGCCGCTGCGCACGAATCGCAGCACCTGGAGCAGCTCCGCGCGCCGGCCCATCCACGAGCCGAGCAGCGACAGGTGCCGGCCGAACAGCAGGTTCAGGTCGAGCTTCGCCGTGGCGCCCGCGGTGGCGCCGCACGTCACCAGCCGTCCGTTGCGCGCGAGCGCGGCCACGGCCTGCTCGAACATCGCGCCGCCCACGTGCTCGATCGCGACGTCCGCGCCCTTCCTGCCGGTGAGCGCGCGCACCTCGCCCGCCAGGTCGTCGCGGTGATGGTCCACGACCTCGTCCGCGCCCAGGGCGCGCGCGCGTTCCATCTTCTCGGCGCTGCCGGCGGTCGCCACCACGCGCGCGCCGTGCAGCTTGGCGATCTGGATCGCGGCGCTCCCGACGCCGCTCGAGCCGCCGATCACGAGCACGTCCTCGCCCGGCTGCACGTGCGCGCGGCCCACCAGCATGTGCCACGCCGTCAGGAACACGAGCGGCACGGCCGCCGCCTCGTGCCACTGCAGGTTCTCGGGGTAGGGCATGCAGTTGGCCGCCGGCACCGCCACCTTCTCGGCGTAACCGCCGTTGCGTCTGCGGCCGAGCACGTCGTAGGCGCGGCACAGGTTGTCGTCGCCCGCCATGCACGCCGGGCACACGCCGCACGACAGCGTCGGCAGCACCAGCGTGAGATCGCCCGGCTTCACGTGCCGCACCGCCGCGCCCACGGCCGCGATCGTGCCCACCACGTCGTTGCCCAGGATGTGCGGCATCTCGACGTCGAGCCCGGGCAGGCCGCCGCGCACCCACAGATCGAGGTGGTTGATGCCGCACGCCTTCACGTCCACCAGCGCCTCGTCCGCGCGCGGCGTGGGGTCGGGCACGTCGCGGTACTCGAGCACCGCGGGCGGGCCGAAGCGGTCGAACACGGCGGCCTTCATCGCGTCACTCGTCGAACAGCACGGTGGGCTCTTCGTAGAAGCGCACCTGCCGCTCGGTCGCGCGCTCGGCCAGCCATTGCGCCAGCCACGCGTTCTTCTGTTCCAGCGTCGCGCCGGTGTCGGCCAGCCGCTCGAGCGGCACGTTGACGCGCAGCGCGCGCCAGCGGATCAGGTGGCGCGTGATGCCGGCCGGCAGCCGCTCGCCCGAGATCGCCAGCTCCAGCACCTCGGATGGCTCGAAGTGCGGGAAGATGACGAGCACGGTGACGTCCGGATGGCGCGCGAACACGTGCGCCGGGATCTCGCTCGCGGTGCGGTGGAAGCGCTGCCGGCGATAGACGTCCACGATCCCGTTCAGCAGCTGGTTGCGCTCGCGCAGGTCGGCGCCGCCCTGCAGCGTGGTGGCCTCGCCGCCGGGGTAGGTGGCGACCGCCACGCACTCGCGCCGGGCCAGCGTGGCGCGCGCGTGCAGCAGCGAATCGGCGCGCGCGGCCAGCCCCGGGATGCGCGCGCACGCGCCCTGGAACGCCGCGCGCGCCACGCCGGACAGCGCATGCGACCAGGTGGTGAGCCGCACGTCCGGCTCCTCGTAGCGCACCACCTGCACCACCACGTGCGGGAGCCCGGCCGCGCGGATCGCCGAGGCGCGATTGGCGCCGTCCAGCACCACCCAGCGCCCGGAGTCGTCCGGCGCCGCCGCGACCACCGGCGGATTGCGCAGCACGCCCGAGTCGCGCAGCCGGCGCACGAGCGGCTCGAACCGGTGCTCGTCGTGCCATTCGTGCGGCACGAGCGACTCCACCGGCACGAACCGCAGATCGGGCAGCGCGGGGTCGGCGTCGGTCATCGCGCGGCAATGTACAACACGGCGGGCGGCCGCGCGGGTCGCCCGCCGTGCGTCGGGTTACAGCGACTGCGGCGAGTGGCCGGTGATCTGGTCGTGGCCCGCGACCTTCACCACCTTGTTGTAGAGCCCGAGGATCAGCAGCGTGGGCGCCCACTGGGCGACGAAGTTGGCGCGCTCCCGGGAGCCGGTCGCCTGCAGGATGATGCCGACGCCCATGGCCGCGAACGCCGACCACAGGAAGATGTCGGACGGCAGCTTCGCCGTCTGCTGCTCGATCCGGCGCGCCACCGGGCCTTCGGTGTGCTCGCGCGCGGCGCCCTGGCGCGAGGGGGAGCCGATGTTCGAGCCGCCCGGGAACGTGCCGGTGCCGGAGCCGGAGCCCTGCGACGACGAGCCCTGCCCGGAAGTGCCGAACTGCGACTTGTTCTGCGGTGTGGTCGCCATGGTGATGCCTCCGT
>DASSIN010000047.1:0-7369 GCA_035691845.1 Candidatus Eiseniibacteriota bacterium
CGCGGCCGCGCGGCGGCGCTCGTGCTGCTCGGGTTCGCGCTGCCGCTGCTGCCGTGGTGGCTGTACAAGTGGCGCGCGTTCGGCACGCCGGCGTGGGACTTGAGCACGCTCGCGCTGTGGGACGGCGTCCAGGGCCGCTCGTGGTTCTCGGTGACGCACCTGCCGGCCGAGATGCCGCTCCCGCACGGCGCCGAGCTGTGGCGGCTGCTCGTGCCCAAGCTCGCGCGCAACGGCGGGAGCCTCGTGCTCGCGCTGTTCACCGGCGTGCGCGCGCTGCTGGTGGGCGCGCTGGCGGCATGGTGCTTCGTCGCGTGGCCCGATCCCGCCGCGCGTCCGCGCGCGCTGGGCGCCGCCGCGGCGTTGCTCGTGCTGGTGCTGGCGATCGCCACCGCCGCGCTCGGGGTGCCGTGGCTGCGCTACGCCTACCCGGCGCGCGTGCTGGCGCAGGCGGGCGGACTGCTGGCGGTGCTGGCGCTGGTGGCGCGCATGCCGGGCGGGACGCCGGGCGGGCGGCGCGCGATCGCCGGCGCGCTGGTGGCGCTGGCGCTCACCTGGGGCGCGCACGAGACGCTGCAGGGGCTGCGCGAGGCGAGCGACGTGTCGGCGCGGCGCGGCACGCCGGGCGTGCTCACGCTGCTGCAGCTCACGGTGCTGATGAACCGCGAGCTGCCCGCCCAGGAGCCGGTGATGAGCAATCTCGGCCCCGAGCTGGCGTGGGAGGCGCGCCGCCCGGTCGTGCACCTGTCGCTCACGCCCGCGGACGTGGACGCCTGCCGGCGGCGGCTGCCGCTGCGCAGCGTGGTGCTCGTGTTCCGCGACGCGAAGCAGGCGTGGCGCGGCTGGGACGACATCGTCGCCCACCCGGAGCTGGCGCCGAAGAATCCGGAGTGGAACTTCCGCCGCGTGCGCGTGTGGCGCACCGCCGACGGGTTCAGCATCGTGTGGCTGGAGTGCGGACCGCTGCCCGAGCGCTACGCGCTCGTCACCTCACCACCACGATCCGCCGCACGAACCGCGTCGCTCCCACGCTGACGCGCGCCAGGTAGACGCCCGGCTCGACCGGGCGGCCGTGGCGGTCGATCGCCGGCCACGGCAGCCGCCACGCGCCGGCCGCGAACCGGCGCGGTGGATCGCGCCACACCACGCGCCCGGCCACGTCCACGATCTCGAGTCCGACGTCCGCTTCCGCCTGTGGCAGCGACAGCGTGAGCCACATCAGCCCGCGCGCGGGATTGGGCGACGGCTCGGACAGCGCGAGCGCGCGCGCGGCGCCGGGAACCCCGGCCGGCGCGCTGCCGGTGGTGAACGAATCCACCGCCGCCACGCCGGTGTTGCCGAGCGTGTCGGTGGTGGCGATGCGGAAGTAGTAGCGCGTGCCCTGCAGCAGGTCGCGCAGCCCGACGTCGTGGCCCGTGCCGCGCACGCCGCCCGTGTCCACCGTGCTCGAGTCGCCGAGCGCGAGCGTGGGTCCGTAGCGCACCGCCGCGCGCGCGGGTTCGCTGGTCACGAACCCGATGCTGGCGAACGTGCCGAACGTCTGCGTGCTGGGTCCGCTCACGATCGCGGGTGGGAACTCGTCCGGACCGGGCCCGGTCACCACCGTCTCGCCGCGCGTCAGGTCGTTGTTGGTCTCGTCGGTCTCGTGCGCCGGCCACAGCGACAGCGTGTCCACCGCCAGGTGCAGCGTGTGGCCGCCCGCGGGCAGCACCGGCGGGCCCCAGCGCTGGACGAGGATGCTGTCGAGCGGCCCGACCAGCGTGTCGCCCTGCGCCACCACGCTGGTGTCGCCGGTCAGCACCCAGTGCGTGTACGGGCTCGGCATGCGGCCGTTGTTGCGGAGCATGAACTGGTACAGCGCCGGCGCCGTCGTGCCGGGCGTGTGCGGTACGGGCGCGAGCGAGGTGGGCTGGAAATCGATCTCGGGATAGATCGCGGCCACCGCCGTGTCGGCCAGCCCGCCGCGATCGGTGACGATCAGCCGGTTCTCGATCCACACCCCGGTGCCGTCGTCGTGGTTCATCCCGATGTACACGGCACGCGCGCTGTCGGCCTCGAGCACGGGATGGGTGTGGTTGTTGTGGTGCAGGATCACGTCCCAGTGGTACGCGAGCTGGGTCGAGTCGTCCTGCGCGTCCACGCCGGTGCCGACGATGAAGATCGAGTCCCCGATCGTGTAGAACGTGCCGTCCACGGGGGCGCGGATCACCGCCGTCGGCGGCGTGTTGCTGCTCACCACGAACGTGCCGCCGCCGTAGTCGTCCTGCCGCGCGCCGCTCGCCTTCAGCAGGTCGAACCCGATGCGCCCGGTGCTGGCGGCGAACGGCCACGACGGCACCGACGCGGCGCCCACCAGCGTGCCGTTGGCGTACGCCTCCACCCGTCCGTTGGCGTACGCGCGCGCGCCGAGCTGGTCGCCGGCGTGGAACAGGTGCGCGAACGGGCCCGCCACCTGCGTGAAGCCGGTGGCCGGCGCCCACAGCCAGATCGTGACCTGCTGGGTTTGCGCGCTGTAGCGCACCTCGACGTGGTCGCTGGTGCTGTCCAAGCCCTGCAGCTTCAGCATCAGCGACTGCTTGACCGCGCTCGACGACGTGGCGGAGATCGTCATGTACGCCTCCTGCGACGTGCCGAACACGGTCGGCCACACCGCCGCCGCCGGATTGCCGTTGCTCTCGGCCATCTGGTTGCTGGTGATCACGAGCTTGGTCGAGCCCGCGATCCACGACCCGCCGAGCGCGCCATTCGGGCGGTTGAAGTTGTCGAGCACGCCCGTGGACGGAAACGCGCCCGCCTGCGACGCCACCACCACCAGCGTGTCGTACGCGATGCCGCCGCGGCCGTCGTTGACGTTCAGGATCACGGTATAGCTGCCGGGGATCGTGTAGGTGTGCGACGGGTCCGCCAGCGTCGAGCCGGTGCCGTCGCCGAAGTTCCAGCCGAACGCGAGCGGATCGTTGTCGGGATCGCTCGAACCCGCGCTCGAGAACGCCACCGCGAGCGGCACCTGCCCCGCGCTCGGCGTCGCGCTCGCCACCGCGGTCGGCGGATTGTCGGTGACCGTGCCGGTATAGCGGATGCGGTAGATGACCCCGGTGGCGATGCCGTCGTACACGATGTCGCCGCTCGTCGGATCCACCTGCAGGTCCACCGGCTGCTCGGTGGCGTCGGAGGCGAAATCGTCGACCGACAGCAGTGTGTCGTTGTCCGACGGGTGCAGCACGCGGATCATCTTCTGGCCGTAGTCTGCGAAGTACAGGCCGCGCCACTGGCCGGGATAGTTGGGGCCGGTGTAGAACGAGCCCATCACGATGCAGTTGCCCTTGTCACCGGGCGGCACGCTCTGCGTGGGGTCGGTGTGGTGCGTGACCAGGATCGGCAGCGTGAAACCGGTGGCCGGGTTCTCGGAGGTGCCGAGCGTTCCGCAGCCGGCGTGCGACGGCTGCGTGCCCTGCGTGTACTGCGTGTTCTCGACCAGCCCCTCGCGGCACGGCCAGCCGAAATTCAGGCCCGGCGAATGGCCCGAGAACAGCGACTCCCACGTCTCCCAACCCACCATGCCGATGTACAGCGCCCCGGGATTGCCGGCGGCGGGATCGCTCGAGCCGGTGCCGGGTCGCACCGTGAAGCGGTACGGGTTGCGCAGCCCGTAGTCCCATACGCGCGAGCGGATGCTGGTCGGGTCGCCGTCGTAGAACGGGTTGCTGGCCAGCCCGTGGCCGGTGGCGGGATCGAGCCGCAGCACCTTGCCGGCCAGCGAGCCCACGTACTGCGCGCGATAGGCGCCGATGTTCTCGTACGGATCGGCGTGGCCGGGCGCGAACGCGGTCGTGTCCTGCGCCTGCCCGCCGTAGTCGACGTTCGTGTACTGGGCGCCCTCGCCGGTGGTGACGAGCAGCGTGCCGTCGCTCCCCCAGCGCAGCGACCCGATCGTGTGCGTGGTGGACAGCGACAGCGGGCCCGTGCTCCAGGTGGTGCCGAACAGGATCGTGCGCGACGACGCGGCCACGGTGCTCGAGTCGGTGAAGCCCACCTGGTAGCGCGTCAGCCGGCCCCAAGCGTCGTCGTTGTCGTCGACGCCATTCGAGTCCGGGTCCACGGTGTACAGCAGGTAGATGTAGTGGTTCTGGTAGTAGTGCGGGTCCACCGCCACGTCGAGCAGGCCGCGATCGCCGTTGTTCAGCACCTCGTTGTCGGCCGCCCACAGCGGGCTCGCCGCCTTGACGCCGTTCGTCACCATCCACACGCGCCCGCGCTTCTCGCACACCAGCAGCCGCCCGTCGGGCAGGAACGTGATCCCGGTCGGGGTGTCGAACACGGCGCCGGGCGCGAACTCCTCGACCACGAAGTTGGCCGGCACCACGGTGGCGCGCGCACAGGCCGGCAGCAGCGCGCACCACAGCGCCAGCCACACCGCGCGGGTGATGTTCGACTTCGGCAAACGGATCTCCGGAGGACTCGGACCCAGGGACGGGCCCGGCGACTTCCCTATCGCATGCATGGGGACGGGGCGGGACCAGGGCTCGCCCGCCAGCGCCCCCTTCGGGTGATGCAAGCTTGGAACCGAAAGTTTCGCCGCCCCCAAACGATTGGGGTGGAGGCGATTCGCCTGGAGCGCCCGGCGGATGAATGGAGAAAGTGTCACTTCCTCCGACAGCGCATGGCGTTGGACGCGCGCCCACCGGGCCGATACAGGGCCCGAACGAACGAGCGGCCAGAGCCCAGCGCCAGCCGCGTTCACCGCCCGCCGCGCGAATCGACCCGATCGCGGCGCGGGTTCGGGTCAGATCGCTACTGCGGCATCACGAGCTCGTCCGCGGAACGCGGCGGGTCGTCTTCCTCGCCCTCCAGCTCGGCCGGGTACTCGGCGGGCTGCTCGCGCAGGCTCTCGACGAACAGCGGGACGTCGTCGGCCAGCGTCGCGCCCGCCTCGGCGGGACCCAAGGCGACGCGCAAGACGTGGTACTCGGTGTCGCGCTGCGCGGGCGTGTAGCCCGCCTCGCGGATCAGCGTCTCGATCTCGGCAACGGTCGTCTTGTTCACGTGGCCGGTGGCGAGGTGCACGTTCTCCTCGAACAGCGTGCCGCCGAAGTCGTCTGCGCCGAACTGCAGCGCGATCTGTCCGGTCTTCTTGCCCTCGCTGAACCACGACGCCTGCACGTGGTCGAAGTTGTCGAGGTAGAGCCGCGCGGCGGCGAGCACGCGCAGGTAGCGCGAGGCGCCGGCGATGTGCGGCACCTTGTTCTCCATCGGGGTGTTGCCGCGCTTGTAGGACCACGGCACGAACGCGGTGAATCCGTGCGTCTCGTCCTGCAGCTCGCGCACGTAGTCGAGGTGCTCGATCAGCTCGGCGTCGGTCTCGACGTGCCCGTACATCATCGTGGCGGTGGAGCGCATGCCCACGCGGTGCGCCTCGCGGTGCACGTCGAGCCACGCCTCGGGCCCGCCCTTCTTGATGGAGATCCGCCGGCGCACGCGGGTCGCCAGGATCTCGGCGCCGCCCCCCGGCAGCGTGCGCTGCCCGGCCTCGTACAGCGCCTCGAGCACGCCGCGGAGCGTGAGCCCCGACACCTCGACCATCTGGTGGATCTCGGGGGCGGAGAAGAAGTGGGGCGTGATGTGCGGATACCTGTGGCGCGCCTCGCGCACGATCGCGGGATAGAACTCCCACGGGATCGCAGGATTGAGCCCGCCCTGCAGCAGCACGGTGGTGGCGCCGAGCTGGTCGGCGCGCGCCATCATCTGCATCACGCCCTCGACGTCGTGGGTATAGCCCTCGGCGTGGCCCGGCTTGCGGTAGAACGCGCAGAAATGGCAGTCCACCGTGCACACGTTGGTGTAGTTGGGGTTGGTGTCGATCACGTAGGTCACGACGCCGGCGTCGGTGGTCGCGGCCCGGCGCTCGTGCGCGAGCGCGCCCACATCGAGCAGCGGCGCGTCGGCCAGCAGGTGGACGCCCTCCTCGGGCGTCAGCCGTTCGCCTGCACGGACCTTGTGGGCGATGCGGGACCACATGGCGGATCGAATCTCCCGGGCGGAGCGCGTCGTGCGGACGCGCGGCACGAATGCGAGCGGAGACGTTACACGCGTCGCCGCAAGCCGTCGAGCGCGGCCGTGGCGGGAAGCCATCCGACACCGCCCCGCAGCGGCTCTCCGGGCCACGCGATTCGCCCTTGACGCCCGCGGGCGCCGGGCGGAACGTCGGGCGTGCCGGACCTTCGCTGCGGACGAACAGCCTGCGACGGCGGCCGCCCCCGACCCTGCCCATCTCCCCCATGCCCGCTCCCCGTTGCCTCTACACCCTGCTGTTCGCTCCCCGCGAGCGGTTCGACGGCCTGCTGCTCGACGAGGTGGCGCCGCTCGCCCGCGCGCTGCGCGCCGAGCCCGGTTTCGAGTCGCTGTTCTTCGTGCGGTTCTCCGAGCCGGAGTGGCAGCTCCGGTTCCGCGTGCTGGGCGATCCGGCGTGGATCGCGGGTTCCGTCCAGCCGCGGGTGACGGCGATGGTGGACGCGCTCGCCGCGCGCGGCGCGGTCACCGCGCATCGCTACGCCGAGTACGATCGCGAGTACGAGCGCTACGGCGGCGCCGAGGGCATGCGGCTGGCCGAGGCGCTGTTCACGCTGGACTCGTTCGCCGCATTCGATCTGCTGACGGCCGAGCGCGCGGGCGGGCTCGCGCGCTCGCGCCGGGAGTGGTCCGTGCTCGCGGTCGAGCGGCTGCTCGATCTGGCCGGCTTCACGCCCGCACAGCGGCTGGCGATCTACGCGCACGGCTACACGTGGGCGCTGGAGGACGGCGCGTGGAGCGACGAGGACGTGCGCGTGCTCGAGCGGCGGTTCGAGGCGCTGGAACCCGGCCTGCGCGAGCTGGTGTTCGGCGACCTCGATGCGCGCGCGCGCTGGGGCGGCGAGGCCGCGGCCGGCATCGCGAACGCCTGGCTCGCCCAGGCGGGGCCGGTGGTCGCGGACATCATGGCCGGGCTCGCCGATGGCCGCATCGCCCAGCAGCGCGAGTACCTGTTCTGGTCCTACGCGCACATGATGACCAATCGCCTGGGCATCGAGTCCGCCGGCGAGGCGGTGTTGCGATTCTTCCTCCATCGCCTGTGGATGAACGCGCTGCAGCGCACCTGACCCTGCCCCCGCCGTCCGCCGCGACCCGGCCGCTCGTGGTGCTGCGCGTGGCGAGCCGCGCGTTCGGGACGCTGGCGCCGCTGCGCGCGGATCACCTGCCGGCGCTCGCCGCGTGGCACGCGGCCGAGCGCGAGGCCCAACGCGCGCGGGACGAGATCGGCGGTCAGCTGTTCGCGCAGGCGGGTCCGCCGGATGCCGCGCGGCCGGAGCGCCCGGCGCTGCTCGCGCTGCGGCGCGCG
>DASSIN010000048.1:0-4765 GCA_035691845.1 Candidatus Eiseniibacteriota bacterium
GGGCGTCATCCGCGCTCCGCGCGCGCCGCCTTCACTCGCGCTCCGCGCCGCGGCGCGCACGCTCGACCTCGCGCTTCGCGTCGCGCTCGGCGATCGACTGGCGCTTGTCCCAGCTCTTCTTCCCGCGCGCGACCCCGATCAGCAGCTTGGCGAATCCGTGCGAGAAGTACAGCTTGAGCGGGATCAGCGTGTGGCCCTTGCGCGCCACCGCGTCGCGCAGCATCTCCAGCTCGCGGCGGTGCAGCAGCAGCTTGCGCGCGCGCACCGGGTCCGCGTTCCAGCGGTTGCCCTGCTCGTAGGGCGGAATGTGGAGCTGCCGCACGTACGCCTCGTCGTTCTCCACCGTGGCGTACGCCTCGGCCAGGCTGGCATGGCCCTGGCGCAGGCTCTTGACCTCGGTGCCCTTGAGCACGAGCCCGGCCTCGACCGTCTCGAGGATGAAGTAGTCGTGATGGGCGCGGCGATTCTGCGCCACCACCTTCTCGGCCGATTCACGCTTCTCGGGCATGGGGTGCGGAGTGTGCGCGGACCGCGCGGGCGATGACAAACGGGCGGCGGAGACGATGCGGCGGCGCGCTCATGGCGCGCGCGGCGGCGATTGGCCCGGCGCCGCAATCGAACCGGGCCCGATCGCTTGGGACCGGGCCCGTCACCGTGGTGCGGAAGGGGGGATTTGAACCCCCACACCCTTTCGGGCACAAGAACCTGAATCTTGCGCGTCTGCCAATTCCGCCACTTCCGCACGCAAACCGGGCGAGGACTATAGGCGGCGCCGCGCGACTTCGTCAAAGCCGCGCGGCGGCGCGACCGGCGCGCGCGTCACTCCGGGCAGGGGGTGCCGTCCGTCGGATCGACGGGCGGCCCATGCCGCGCGACCACGCACCAGTACACGGTCTGTGGCGGACGCAGCACGCTCGGGGAATCGATGCGCAGCGTCCACGTGCCCGTCGCGGTGCCGGCAACGGGAACGCGCACGTGCTGGAACACGCCGGCCGGGCGCACGCTCTTGCCCACCTCCCTGCCGGTGGGATCGAGCACGTGCAGCAGGATCGTGCTGTGCGTGTCCACGAACTTGTTGTGCGGACCGAGCTCCTGATTCTCCGGCCACCACAGCCCGACGGACACGTCGCGGATGTCGGGATCGTCGAGCGGGACGGGGACATCCTTGCCGTCGTTGTCGCCGAGGACCTCGTAGTCGAACGCGATCACGCCATCCTGCGGGAGATGCACGAGCCCGGCGCCGCGCAGCACGCTGCGCTCCGATTCATCGAGCCCGGGCTCTCCGCCGCAGGCGATCAGCGCGGCGCACACCTGCCCCGGCGCGACCGGGTTCTCGCCCGCCTTCGCCTGCAGCCAGTCCCACAGCAGGCTCGCCGCGCCGGCGACGTACGGCGTCGCCCCGCTGGTGTGGCCCATCGCGGATACGTCCTGCGCGCAGCAGCTCCCGGCGGTCTGGGTCCCGGTCGGACCCTGCAGGTCCGGCTTGTAGCGGCCGTCGCTCGTCTGCCCGCGCGACTGATCGAGGCTGGTGCAGCCGGTGGTCACGTCCCGCGCGCCGGCGGCGATGGCCTTGCGCGCGCGCGCGGGACCTCCGATCGGTCCATCCGGCCCGTGGTTGCCGGCCGCCGCCACCACCAGCCGGCCGGCGTCGTAGGCGTGGTCGGCGGACCGGCACAACGCGCTCACCACGTTCCCGGTCTCCTGCAGCTCGGCCACGATCACCGCGTCTCCGGCCGCGATCGCGTCCTGCAGCCCGCAGATCGCGCCCCGCAGGTCGGGATCCGGCGTGCATTCCGGCGCCGCGCAGCCCTTGGCCTTCTGGCACGGCGTGTACACGCGGAACACGTCCAGGGTCGATTGGGTGATGCCGTGCGCAACGTCGCTCCACGCGTCGTTCCCCACCAGGATCGCGGCGCTCTCCGTGCCGTGACCGTGCGGCGTGCTCACGTCCGTGTCGCCGGCCTCCTCGCCCTGGCAGTGGTCGACGTCGGGATCGGAGCCGATGCAGGTCTGCACGAGCCCGAGCGGGCTGGGGTCGGAGAACAGCACGTGCCCCGGATTGACGCCGGTGTCGAGCAATCCCATGCGGTGGGCGGGCAGGTTCTTGGCGCGCCACGAATCACTGCCGATCACGTTGCGGCCCACCGCCACGGCGCGGGCCTGGTTCATCGACTGCGGCTGGCAATCGCCCGGCGGCGGTACGTGCGGGTGCAGCGGCTCGACGTAGGTGACCCACGGCAGCCGGAACAGCAGCGGAATGCTGTCGAGCGGCATTTCCACGACCTCCGCCTGGCAGATCCAGAAGCGATCGCGCGCGTGCGCGTTCACGGGCAGCGAGTCCAACGAGTCCGTGAACGCGCTGTACAGGACCTCGCGCCGGTTCTTCAGATCGAGAATCGCCGTCCCGGAGTTCGTGAACGCTTTTCCCGTGGCGGGCGCCGGGAACCGGCGCACGGTGACGGTGTCGATCAACGACACCACCACCGTGTCGCGTACGTGAGAGCCGATGCGCGCCCGCAACTCGGGCGCGATGCTGTCGGCCACGACCGCAGGGCCCGGGGCCGGCGACGGGCCGGGCCCGGAATGGTGGCGGTGAGGATCGCGCGGGTAGAACCGCGCCCCACCGGGGCCCGCCACGGGCGCCACGACGATCGTGTTCGCCGGCCGCCGGTCCACCTTGTCCCCGCATCCGACCGACGCCGCGGCGAGCAGCACCGCCGCGACGCCGATCGTGCCGAACCGCCGTTCAATCATCGATGATCACCGCGGGACCATCCGGCGGCCCGCTGGCGGCCTTGACGGCTTTGGCGGCCTTCTTCTTGCACTCGAGCTTCGGCGTCACGGAGTAGTCGAATTGATCCCTGGGCGCATCCGCGCGCACCGTGCGCGACGCCGAGTCCTTCGCCGGAACCGGGATGGGTTCCTGGAACCCTTCGAATGGCCAGCGCCCGGGGTCGAACGTCACGGTGCGGTTCGTGTTGGAGGTGTTCTTCCACGTCACCACGTCGCCGTGGCTCTTGTGCGGCTTGCACGGGGCGACGTGGGTGCTGTCGAGCACGATCGGCGGGGGCGTCTTGCCGGTCTTCTTCGCGCCCTTCTTCTTGGCGGCCTTCCTGCTCGCCCCCTTCTTGCCTGCGCCCTTCTTCTTCGCGCTGCTCTTCTTGGCGCCCTTCCTACCCGCCCCCTTCTTGCCTGCGCCCTTCTTCTTCGCGCCCTTCTTCTTCGCGCCCTTCTTCTTGGCTGCCATGGCGGCCGCTCCTTTCGTGACCTGACTCCCCGCCCCCACGTCCCCACTCCAACAACGCCAGGAATTCCGGATTCGCACGCAGGTTCGCGAACTGCGGGTCGTTGCGAAGCTCGCCCACGCCGTAGCCTCGCATCACCGCGTCGCGCGCCCGCGACAGCCCCTGCGCCGTGTCGCCGAGCACCAGCGCCACGCGCGCGGCGTGCATCAGGCATGCGACGTCGTCCGGTGCCAGCGCCAGCGCGCGGCCGATCGCCATGCGCGCCTCGTGCGCGCAGCCCAGGTTCGCGTGCCAGCCGGCCAGCCGCGCCCACCCGTCGGCATCGTGGGGGTTGCGCGCGAGCTGATCGCGCATGAGCGCGATCGCCCGCTCCAGCGCCGGCGGCGCTTCCGCCTCCCGGCCGGGGCTCCACCGGCAGGCGTTGCCGAGGTTGCCCCAGTGCACGGCTTCGCCCGGCGACAGCTCGGTCGCCTTGCGAAACGCGGCGATGGCCTGGTCGGCGCGTCCCGAATAGTGCAGCACGGTGGCCAGGTTGCTGTAGGTGCGGGCGTCGGGCTGAATGGCCAGCGCCCGCTCGTACGCGCACGTGGCGCCACCGAAATCGCCGAGCCGGTACTGCGCGGAGCCCAAGTTGCGCCAGCCGCGCGAGCTGTCCGGAACGAGCTCCACCACCCGGCGCCAGCACGCTGCCGCCGCCCGCGCCTCGCCCTGCCGGTAGCGGATCGCGCCCAGCAGGTTGTGTGTGCGCCAATCCTCGGGCCACGCCGCGCATGCCGCCACGGCGTGCGTAGCGGCCTGATCGAGCGAGCCCGCCTGCATGCGCGCGCGCGCCAGACCCAACGCCGCGTCCACCGCGGGGCGCTCGCGTCCCGCGCGCTCGAACGCCTGCGTCGCGCGTTCGGTGGCGCCGGAGATCAACGCCAGCTCCCCGGTGGCGATCAGCACGTCCATGTTGTACTGCGCGATCTCGACCGCCCGCTCGCACACCCGCGCCGCGTCGGCATGCCAGCGCCGCTCGCCGGTCTCGCGATAGCGGTAGAGGTAGGCGACCGCCAGCGATGCCATCACCTCCGGGTCGGCGGGCGCTTCCGCATGCAGGTGCTCCAGTTCCTGAACCGCGCCGAGCACCATCGCGTCCACGTCGTTGCGCTTGAGCCAGGCGCGGGCGCGCTGCAGGCGCTCGGCGGCCGCCGGATCGCTGGTCGGGCGCGGCGCGCTGGCAGTGGTCGAGCCCAGCAGCTTCGCGGCCTCGCGCGCCACGCGGTCCTCGAGGTCGAACGGCTGCATCACCGAGCCGTCCACCACGGCACCGCCCAGATCGAGCGCGCGCACCGGATCGCGCGCCACGAACGTGACGCGCAGCTCCGTCCCGGCGCGATGCACGGCGCCGCGCACGACCACGTTGGCGCCGGCCGCCCCGGCCATGGCGCGGTCGTCGGTGGCGCACGCCGAAGCCGGCACGGGCACGAGGCGCAGCTCGGGCGCGTGCGCCAGCGCCGCCTCCAGCGTGGCGGCGAGCC
>DASSIN010000049.1:0-4110 GCA_035691845.1 Candidatus Eiseniibacteriota bacterium
CCGGTGTCGGACATCCGTCTCGTCTACGACTACCTCAACTTCCAGAACGCCACGTACAACTTCTCCGATCCAAGCACCCCCGGATTCACGCTGCCCATTAATGACGTTTCACAACAGCTAACCCACCTGGGGACAAGTTACAACATCCACTACGCAGGATATGACAAGCAACACGTCGACACGTACTTGTACGTGCCCAGTGCCGGTAGCGACGGCGGCGACAAGTCCGCGCTGCACAATCACGGCGCCTATCCATCGGATTTCGAATCCAAGAGCGAGGACGTGAGTGATGGCCACCCGGCCATCATTGACAGCGTGCGGTACCTAAACGCCGTCTCCTTCCCGGGCCCAGATACGAGCGACGTCGGATCGGGCCACAGCTGGTACTTGGCAGACCACCAACCCAATTTTGAGTTTGATCATGAATTCCAACACAGCATCAACCGCACGTTCGCCAATCTGACCCAAAATGAGATCTGGTCAGAAATGGCCGAAGCGCTTGTTGGCGAAGTTCCAGCGCCAATTACCGCTGACGTGCCCTATACATGGTCGCTGATTAGGGGCGCCGCTGGTGGTCCGAACACTGGCTTCTCAAACTACCAAGGATGGCGAATGTTCGCCGCGTATGTGCTGTACAACTTCCGCGGTCCGGACACCACCTACGCAGGAAAGACTGACGACCTGGCTTACCGTTGGGCACGAGGGACAGACCACACCATTAAGGGACTTGGGCTTCAGCTCCAAGACAGCGTGAACACGTCGATCGCCGCGGCCAGCCGGCGCCCGAACTCCGGCGCATCCGGATCGGCGACGCCGGCGTTGCGGCACTGCACCACCGCCACCGACGGGTCCGCGAACTCCGGAGCCGCGCGCACCAGCGCGTCCAGGTCGAGCGCGATCGAATCGCAGTCGCACAGCAGCATCAGCTGCCAGCGCGGATCGAGCCGGTCGAGCACCCAGTTGATCGCGCCGGCCTTGCCGCCCTCGCGGCGCGGCCGATGCCACACGGCGACCTCCCAGCCGGCCGCGGCCGGATGCCGCGCGATCTGCTCGCGCATCTGCTCGCGCGCTTGCGGATCGGCGCCGTCGTCGTGCACCAGGAACAGCTTGGGGCCGACGGTGCGCAGCCACAGCAGCGACTCGACCGCCTCGCGATCGAAGTCGCCAGCCGTCAGGTACAGCACGACGATGGGCGGCGTGGCCACGCCATAGGGAGCGGCGGCCGCGCGCCGGCGCGGCGCCGCGACGTACCACGCCGCCTTGGCGGCGAACCCGAGCAGGTACCATGCGCCCGCGCTGGCGGCGATCACGACCAGCGCCAGCGCGAACGCGAGCGGCACCGCCGCCACGCCGCCCGCCTCGCGCCACGCGCCGAGCGCGTCGGCCACGAACATCGCGGTCACGGCGGACCACGCGCCGATCAGCACGCACGTCGGCCATGCGGGGGGACGGAGCGGGCGCTGCATCAGTGTCTCGGCGCGCGCTCCAGCGGATCGGTGCCGCCGACCGCGGAGGCCGATGCGTACATGGCGCTCACGCTGGCGCCGGCGTCCACGCGTCCCGCGCCGAGCGCGGCGCCGTACGTGGGGTCCACGCCGGCGAGCGGGCGGGCGCCCTCGAGCAGCAGCGTCTGCACCAGGCCGGCGAGGGCCGGGGTGCGCGCCCCCAGATGGGCGTACAGCAGCGCCGCGGTGCCGGTCGCGAACGGCGCCGCCATCGAGGTGCCGCTCCACACGGCGTAGCCGCCGTCCCAGTACGTGGACAGGATGCCGACCGCGGGCGCGGCGACGTCCACGCCCACGCCGTAATTCGAGAACGACGCGCGGTCGTCGTTGGCGTCGGTGCCGGCCACGGCCACCACCTCGGGCACGTCGGAGGGGAATTCGATCGCGCTCGAGCCGGCGTTGCCGGTCGGCGCCACCACCACCACTCCGGCCGCGACGGCGTAGTCGAGCGCCGCCAGCACCGCGCGCGACTGCCCGCTCATGCCGAGGCTCAGGTTCGCGATCGAGATGCCGCGCTCCACCGCCAGCACGAGCCCGCGCGTGATGCGGAACGCGTCGCCGACGCCGTCGCTGTCGAGCACGCGCACCGCCAGCAGCCGCGCGTCGGGCGCCACCGCATGCACGATCCCGGCCACGTGCGTGCCGTGGCCGAGCGCGCCATCCACGATCCCGTCGTCGTTCGAGTCCACGTACTCGGCGCGGTCGTCCCCCGCGTCGGTGCCCGCGCCGGGCTCGATCCCCGGCAGGTCGAGCACCGGCTCGAGCGCGGGATGGTCGAGGTCGATGCCGGTGTCGAGGATGCCGACCAGCACGCCGCCGCCGCGGCCGTACGCCTGGGCGTCGGCGGCGTGGATGCGCGTGAGCGCGCCCTGATCCACCACGTCTCCCCACGTGTGCCAGCCCTCGCTGAACGCGATCGTGGACTGGCGCGCCTCGGCCGCCTCGAGATGCACGTTGGGCTCGGCGAACTCGATGCGCGGGTCGGCGGCCAGCCGGCGCGCGAAATCGGCGTCGGTGGTGCCCGCGGGGGGGTGCATCAGCACCAGCCTAAGCTCGGGCACGGTGCCGATCACGCTCGCGCCGTAGGACGTTGCGAAGTCGGTGCCCGACACGCCGGGCAGGAGCTGCGCGATCACGCCGGCGGTGGCGGAGACGTTCTGCGCGCCGGCCGGCGTGGTGCCGCGCGAGGCGCTCGGAGCCATGGGCAGGCGCGCACACGAGCTCGCGAGCAGCATCGCGGCGAGGCACGCGGCGGTGCGGCGCACGATCCACTGAAGTCGGGGCATGAGGTTCGGTCTCGGACAACGCGCCAGGGCAGGCTCCATCAAGCGTACCGCCTTCCGGGGGCGGTTTGAAGGGTGTTCGGCCAGCCCACATCGGGTTCGCCCATCAGGCAGAACGGCGCCCACAGGTAGACGTCCGCGCCGTGGGCCGCGGCGCGACGCTGGACGTCGCACAGCGCGGCCCCCAGCCGCCCGCCCGCCGCCCAGCTCCGATACAGCTCGTCCATGAACGCGCGCGTGGCGCGATCGTCCACGCGCCACAGGCTGGCCACCACCGCGCTCGCGCCCGCGCGCCTGAGTCCGCGCGCGAGCCCGAGCATCTCGTCGCCCGCCACCACGCCGCGCGGGCCCGACTCGCACGCCGACAGCACCACGCACGCGCCCGCGAGCGGCAGCGCCGCCAGGTCGCGCGCGCTGATCCAGCCATCGGCCAGCTTGAGCGCCGAGAATTCCGGATGCTCGGCGCGGTACACCGCGTGGCCCGCCAGATGCACGAGCGCCGCATCGGCCGCGCGCGAGCCGAGCCGCGCGCGCGTGGCCTCGGCGCCGACCGCGCGCTCCACCTCGACGCCGCCGGCCTCGAGCCGCGCGGCCACCGAGCGCGCCTCGTCCTCGATCGCGTCGGTCTCCCACGCGGCGTGCGCCACCACCAGCGCGCCGTGTCGCCCTGGTCCGAGCGGAGCGCCGCCGCGCCCCGGCTCGAGAACGACCTCGGCATGTTCCACCAGTGGGGCGCCACGCCACGGGAGCGCGTGAAACGGCACGCGATGCAGCGGGCCCCACGGGGTGATCCGCACCGGACCCTCCCACGTGGCCGGCAGCACCGGCTGGAGCAGGCGGTCGGCGAGCGCCTGCAGGTGCTCGCGCATGCGCCCGCGCATGGTCTCGCGGTGCCGGTCGAGCTCGGCCAGGCGCGTGCCGCGCACCTCCATGTGGTAGTGGAGCAGCCGCACCCGCCGCTCGACGTCATCGACCGGCGCGAGATCGCGCTGCACGGTGAGCCGCCCGCCGCTCCGGCACAGCGCGCCCAGCCGGCCGGCGGCGGAGAAGTAGATGACCTCGACGCCGCGCCCGGAGCGCTCCGGCTCGAACGCGCGCTCCGGGACGGCGGTGGCCGCCGCGAGCCGGCGCAGCTTGCCTTCCAGCGCGAGCGCGCGCCGCTCGACCGCGAGCGTGGCACCGCGCCGCACGCCGGACGCTTCCGCGCCCGAGCGCCACAGGCGCGCATAGCACGCCTCGAGCTCCGCGCGCAGCGTGCCGATCCGCCGACGCGCGGCGGCGCCATCCTGCGTCGCGGCGCGCCGCCGCCAGCGTGGCTGCCG
>DASSIN010000050.1:0-4063 GCA_035691845.1 Candidatus Eiseniibacteriota bacterium
CTCGTGCGCGAGTTGCGGCGCACGACGTGGCGCGGCCTCGGCGCGGGCGTCCTCGCCGCCGGGGCCGGCGCGCTGCTGTTCGTCGCCGCCGATCCGGGAGCGGGGCGCGCAGCCGGGTTCTGGCATCCGTGGCGCGCCTGGGAGCTCGCCCGCGCGCCGCTTGCGCTATCGGTCGACCGGGCGCGCGTCCATCGCGGGGACACCGTCGCGGCGTCGATCCGCGTCCCCGGCGCCAGCGGGGGCCACGTGACCCTCTGGTCGCGCGGACCAGGAGAAGGATGGAAGGCTGCTCTGGTCTCGCTCGACTCGGGAGGGCAGGCGGTCCGGCGACTGGGACCGCTGGACGCCGACCTGTGGGTCAGAGTCTCGAGCGGCGCCCGTCGCAGCCGCGAAGTTCACGTCGCCGTGGCCACGCCGGCGTTTCTCGCCGACCTGAGTCTGCAGGCCCGCTTCCCGGGTTACCTGAATCGCGCCGACGAGCCGCTGCTCGCCGGTCCCGACACCGTGGCGCTGCCGGCCGGCACGGAGATTCTCGCACACGGCACCGCGAGTGTGCCGCTCGCCGGCGCCGCGTGGCATGTGGTGAGCGGGGTGGAGCGCGCGTCGCTGCACGCCGGCGGCCAGCGCTTCGACGGCGCGTTCACTCCCGCGCGATCGGGCACCTGGGTGCTGTCGCTCGCCACCAGGGACGGTGCGCCGCTCGAGGACCAGCCACCACAGCTCCGGTTGCGACTCGTCCCCGACTCGGCGCCGGTCGTCACCGTTCCGGTTCCCGGACACGACACGACGCTGCCGTTCTCGCTCGTGCAGCCGCTCGTGATCGATGTCCATGACGATCATGGCGTGGCGCGGCTGTCGCTCGTGAGCTGGCGCGTCAGCCAGACGGGGAAGATCGGCGAGCCCGAGCGGCAGGCACTCGACGTGAGCGGCGCCGGGGATCGGGCGATCGTGCAGGGCGAGCTCGACGCCCAACGCCGCGGCCTGCTTCCCGGAGACACGCTGCGGTTCCGGGTCGAAGCCTGGGACAACGCTCCCGTTCCCCAGGAGGGGCGGAGCGCCGAGCTCGCGCTGCGCCTGCCGTCGCGCGAGGAGCTGCGCGCGGCGCAGCGCGACGCCGCCAACGACATCATCGCGGCCGCGGAGTCGGTGGCGACGGCGCAGCGGCAGCTCGCCGACAAGACGAACGATCTGGCGCAGGAGCGCTCGCGCGCATCGAGCGACGCGGCGACGAACGGCCGGCAGCCGCCCGCTCAGTCGAGCGGCACGCTGCCGTTCGAGACGAGCGAGCGGGCGCAGGAGCTGGCGCGCCAGCAGGAGGCGGTGGGACAGCGGGTGCAGGAACTGGCGAAGGCGGTCGACGAGCTGGCACGCGCCGCGCGCGCGGCGGGGATCGACGACACCGCGTTCCAGGCGCGCCTGCGCGAAGTGCAGGAGATGCTGAGCCGCGCCATGACACCGGAGCTCGAGCAGCGGCTGCGCGACCTGCAGGCGGCGCTCTCGCGGCTCGATCCCGATGCGACGCGTGAGGCGTTGCGCCGGCTCGCCGAAGCGCAGCAGCAGCTCAAGGAGACCCTGGAACGCAGTCAGGAGCTGTTCCGGCGCGCCGCCATCGAGGGGCAGCTCGCGTCGCTCGCGCAGGACGCCGAGCAGCTGCGTCGGGAGCAATCGCAGTGGAACAGCGATCAGGCGCGGCGCCCCGACAGCGCCGCCGCGGCCGCCGAGCGGGCGCTCGCGGCTCGCGCCGAGTCGCTCGCCGCCGGGATCGCGCAGGCGAATCGCGACCTCGGCGCCGCCGATCGATCGGACGCCGACAGTGCGTCGCGGGGAGCGTTGGCGCGTCCCCAAGGCCAGGCGCGACGCGCCGGCGGTGCGATGCAGCGCGCCGCGCAAAGCGCCGAGCAATCGGACGCGTCCGGTGCCGAGCAGCAGGGAGAGATGGCGGAGCAGAACCTCGATTCGCTTCCCCAAGCGCTGCGGGCGCGACGCGATTCGGTTGCCGGGCAATGGCGCCAGGAAGCGCTCGATGCGCTGGACCGCGCCCTGTCCGAAACCGCGGCGCTGGCGGAGCGCCAGCGCCGGCTCACCGGGGGACTCGATTCCGGCACGTCTGCGGCGGCGGCGCGCAGCCAGCAGGCGGCGATCGAAGAGGGCACGGCCGCGGTGGAACGGCAGATTCGCACGGCCGCGGGACGGCACGCCCTCGTCTCTCCCGGATTGCAGAGCGCGCTGGGGTTCGCGCAGCGGCAGATGGCGGGCGCACGCGCGCAGCTCGAGCAGGCGCAGCCGAACACCGACGGCGCGGCCCAGCTCGCGGGCGAGGCACTCGATGCCCTCAACGTGACGGCATACGGCCTGGCGCAGGCGCGCGCTGACGTCGCCGGCGCCAAATCGGGCTCGGGTTTCCAGGAGGCGATCGAGCGGCTCGCGCAGCTCGCCAATCAGCAGGCAGGGTTGAACAAGGACGCCATGGGAATGCTGCCCATGATGGGCGCCGGCGGCGATGCCATGATGCAGCAGCTGCGGGCCCTCGCGTCGCGCCAGCGCGCCCTCGCCGAGCAGCTCGAGCGGCTGCAGGCGAGCGGCGGCTCGAACGCGGCGGGAGCGCTGGCCGAGGAAGCGCGCGACCTCGCGCGCCAGCTCGAGGCCGGCCATATCGACCGGCAGACGACGCAGCGCCAGGAGCGGCTGTACCGGCGGCTGCTCGACGCCGGCCGCACCCTCACCGGTCCCGAGCCCGACGAGGAGAAGGAGCGCACCAGCCGCGCCGCGATCGGCGACAGCGTGCACCTCCCCGCGTTGCTCGCACCGGGCGTGACGGCCGGCCCGCGGGTTCGCTATCCCACCTGGCAGGAACTGGAAGGGCTGTCGCCCGAGGAGCGGCGCATGGTGCTCGAGTATTTCCGGTTGCTCAATGCGCCGCCCAGGTAGCCGTCGCGTCGCGGCGCTGGCACTCGTCCTCGGCGCGCTCGCGTCGGGGACGGGGCGCGCGCAGGCGATCAGCCAGGGTTTCGAGCTCGAGCGCCAGGGACACGCCGATCAGGCGGCGACCTTGTACTTCGGCGTGCTGCGCGGCGAGCCGGCCAATCTTCCGGCGCTGCTCGGTCTCGAGCGGGTGCTGACCCCGCTGGGCCGGCTCGTCGAGCTGGTGCCGCTCGTCGAGCACGCAGTGGCGGTCGATACGTCGAGCGGCGTGCGCAGCGTGGCGCTGCGCACCTACGCCGCGCTCGACATGCGCGATAGCGCGACGGCGCTGGTGCGCCGCTGGGTGGCCGCCCGTCCCGGCGATCCCGCGCCGTGGCGCGAGTGGGCGATCGCCCTGGAGGATCATCAGCACTTCGAGGATGCCCGCAACGTGCTGCTGCTGGGCCGCCGCACCATCGGCACGCCCGGGGCGCTCGCCATCGAGCTGGCCGAGCTCGGCCAGCGTACCGGGGACTGGCAGACCGCCGCCTTCGAGTGGGCGGGCGCCGCCGATGCGAGCCCGTCCCAGCTTCCCAACGCCGTGAGCCAGCTGGATGACGCGCCGGCAGACCAGCGCGATCGCGTCATTCGCGTCCTCACCGTGAGTGCGGCGACGCCCACGGCGCGCCGCATCGCGGCAGAGCTGCTGCTCGGCTGGGGCCAACCCGATCGCGGCTGGGACGTGCTCGCGGCAACGCTCGACCCGCCGACGCCGGAGGCGGCGCTGGCGCTGCGGCGCTTCGCTGGCCGGGCGTCGGGAACGACGCCCGGGGTCCGCCGGGTGCGGGGGCTGGCCCTCGCCCGGCTCGCGGACGTGTTGCCGGGGCCGATGGGGGCACAGGCGCGCGCCGATGCCGCGCGGGCGCTGCTCGATGCGGGGGATCGCGAGTCGGCGCGCGCCATCCTCGAGAAGCTGGCCGCGGATCCCGCGGCGCCGCACGATGTCCTGGCGCTCGCGCAGACGGCGATGGTGGAAGGGTTGATTGCCGGCGGCCAGCTCGACAGCGCCACCGCGGGTCTGGCCCGGCTCGATAGTGACGGCGCCGCCAGCGGCGACGATCGCCAGCGGCTCCGCCACGCCCTGGTGGCCGCGCGGATCCAG
>DASSIN010000051.1:0-7605 GCA_035691845.1 Candidatus Eiseniibacteriota bacterium
CCGTCGCGGCGCGCCATGCGCCGGCGGCCCGGACGCAGCGCGTCGGGCGCGCCGGCCAGCTGCGGCTGGCGCACGCGCACCGGCCACCCGAACAGCTTGTCGTCGCGCTCGAGCGCGTTCAGCGCGCGCCCGAACTCGCCCGTGCGCCCGTGCAGGAACAGGCAGCCGTAGTCGGCCGGCACGCCGGCCGCGTCCAGCGTGGCGCACCGGCCGCCGACCCCGGCGTCACGCTCCAGCACGGTGACGGAGATGCCGCGGTCCGCCAGCTCGCGCGCGCAGCCGAGCCCCGCGACCCCGGCGCCCACCACCGTCACGTCGCCCGTGTGCATGGGGCGAATGTATCACGTCGCGCGGCGGTCCCGGCCGCGTCGCGCGCGCGTTTCCCGGGCCGGATTCGGTGCTAGGATGGGCGTCCCTCGGAGAATCGTGCATGCCTCACGTCCCGTTCGCCATCGCCCCTGGCCGCGTGGAGCCGTCGTGGATCGTCCGCGCACGATGACCGCCGATCCCGGCCGCCGCTCGGGCGACGATCCGCCGCGCACCATCCAGGTGCTGATCCTGGAGGACGTGCCGGTGGACGCCGAGCTGATGCTGCGCGAGCTGCGCAACGCCGGCTTCGATCCGCACTGGAGCCGCGTCGACACCGAGAGCCAGTACGTGACCGCGCTGTCGCCCGATCTGGACGTGGTGCTGGCCGACTACCGCCTGCCGCAGTTCGACGCCCTGGGCGCGCTCGAGCACCTGAAGGAATCCGGCTGGGACGTGCCGTTCATCATCGTGTCCGGCGCGATCAGCGAGGAGGCGGCGGTCGAGTCCATGAAGCAGGGCGCGGCGGACTACGTGCTCAAGGACCGCATGCGCCGGCTGGGGCAGGCGGTGGCGCGCGCGCTCGAGGACCGCGAGCGGCGGCGGGCGCGCGACAAGGCGGAGCGCGCGCTGCGCGACAGCGAGGAGAAGTTCCGGCTGCTGGTGGAAGGCGCCGAGGACTTCGCGATCGTGATGCTCGACCCCGAAGGGCTCGTCACCCACTGGAACGCGGGCGCCGAGCGCATCCACGGCTGGCGCGCGCACGAGATCCTGGGGCAGCCGGTGATGCGCTTCTGGCGGGGCGAGGACGCCGCCCGGGGGGCGCCCGAGGCGGCGCTCGAGCTGGCCGCCACCGAGGGGCGGTTCGCCGAGCGCGGCTGGCGCGTGCGCCGCGACGGCAGCACGTTCTGGGCCGACGTGGTGATCGTGCCGCTGCAGCACGCCAACGGCGAGCTGCGCGGGTTCGCGGCGGTGACGCGCGACGTCACCGAGCGCCGCCGCGCCGAGGAGGCGCTGGCGCGCCGCTCCGACGAGCTGGCGCGCACCAACGCCGAGCTGGGCGTGTTCACGCACGTGGTGTCGCACGATCTGGCCGGGCCGCTGCGCGCGATCGCGTCCGACGCGCGCGCGCTGGCCCAGCACGTGCGCGGGCGGCTGGATCCGGAATCCGAGCGCGCGCTGGCCGCGATCTCCGAGGCCGCCGAGCGCGTGCAGGCGCTGGTGGCCGACGTGCTGGCCTACGCCCACGCCCACGACACCGGCAGCGTGTTCGTGGCCACCGATTGCGAGCGCGTGCTGGCCGCGGCGCTCGACAAGCTCACCCCCGCGCTGACGGCGGCGGGGATCGCGGTCACCCACGACGCGCTGCCGTCGGTGACGGCCGACGGGGCGCAGCTCGGGCAGGTGTTCGAGACGCTGGTGCGGCTCGCGCTGCGCGATCCCGCCTGCGGCGCCCGGCGCGTGCACGTGTCGGCCGAACGCGTGGACGGGATGTGGCGGTTCGGCGTCGCGCACGATCGCGCCGTGCTGTCGGGCCAGGAGGCGGCCCACGCCTTCGATCTGCTCGACCGTCTGCACGCGCGCGGCGAATCGCCCGAGCCCGGGGTGGCGCTCGCCATCTGCCGGAAGATCGTCGAGCGCCACGGCGGCTCGATCGGCGTCGAGACCGATCCCGCGCACGGCACCACCATCCACTTCACGATCCCCGCCGCCCCGCAGGACGCGTAGCCCGCGGCGCCGCGCCGGCCGCGCGGCGAGCGGCGGCTTCGCGCGGAGTTCGTGGGCGCAAACGCCGCGTCCGACGACGCGCGCTTGACTCGCCCGCGCGCGGCCATGAGGGTGGCCGCCCTCATGACCGCCCCCGCCCCCGATCGCGCGCCCGATGTCATCGCCACCCGCGGCCTGCGCAAGGTGTACCCGGCGCCGAGAGTCCGCCGGGCGCGCGGCGCCCCGCAGCCGAAGCCCGCGACGCCGCCGGCCGGCATCGTGGCGCTCGACGGGCTCGATCTGGCGGTCCGGCCGGGCGAGTTCTTCGGCCTGCTCGGCCCCAACGGCGCCGGCAAGACCACCACGCTCGGCATCCTGACCACGCGCGTGCGCGCCACCGGCGGCGAGGCGTGGGTGGCGGGCGCCGAGGTGTCGCGCGATCCGGTGTCGGTCAAGCGGCGGATCGGCGTGGTGCCGCAGCGCCCGAACCCCGACCGCAGCCTGACCACGATCGAGAACCTGGTGTTCCACGCCTCGTACTTCGGCGTGCCGCGGCGCGCGGCCGAGGAGCGCGCGCGGCGGCTGCTGGGCGAGTTCGAGCTGTCGGACAAGGCGACCGCGCGCATCGACGCGCTGTCGGGCGGCCAGCAGCAGCGGCTGATGATCGCGCGCGCGCTGATGCACGACCCCGAGATCCTGTTCCTGGACGAGCCCACGGTGGGGCTCGATCCGCACGCGCGGCTCGGGTTGTGGGCCACGCTGCGGCGCATCCACGCCATGGGCCATGCGCTGATCCTGACCACGCACTACATGGAGGAGGCCGATCAGCTGTGCCAGCGGATCGCGATCATCGACCGCGGCAGGCTGCTGGCGCTCGACACGCCGGCGGCCTTGAAGCAGCGCGCCCCCGGCGGCACGCTGGTCGAGGCCACGCTGGAGGGCGATGCCACGCCGCTGCTCGAGCGCATCCGGGCGCTGCCGGGGGTGGAGCGCGCCGACGCCCACAACGGCACGCTGCGCGCGTGGGGCCCACACGGCGGCGAGCTGGCGGCGGCGCTGCTGCGCACCGTGGAGGGCGCCGGGCACACGGTGTGCGACGTGCACCTGGCCCCGCCCAGCCTCGAGACGCTGTTCCTGACGATGACGGGACGGAAGCTGGAATGACCGCCCCCGCGACCGCGCTCGCGACCCGCTCCGCCACCGCCACCGCGCGCGTGTCGGTGGCGCGCGTGTTCCTGGCGCTGCTCGCGCGCGACGTGCACGTCACCCGCCGCGAGCTGCCGTACTTCCTGATCCGCACCTCGCTGCAGCCGCTGATGAGCGTGGTCGTGTTCGGCTACCTGCTCCCGCACCTGGGGTTCGCGCGCGCCAACTACGGGGCCGCGCTGCTGCCCGGCATCATCGCGATCAGCCTGGTGCTGTCGGCGATGCAGGCGGTGACGCTGCCGATGGTGATCGACTTCGGCGCCACGAAGGAGATCGAGGACCGGCTGCTGGCCCCGGTGCCGATCCAGCTCGTGGCGATCGAGAAGGTGGTGGCCGGGGTCCTGCAGGGCATGATCGCCGCCGTCGTGGTGCTGCCGCTGGCGCGGCTGATCATGGGTCCGGTGCTGAGCCTCGGCAGCGCGCACCTAGGCGAGGCGCTGCTGGTTGCGCTGTTCGGTTCGGCCGCGTTCTCGTGCCTGGGGCTCGTGCTCGGCACGGCCATCGATCCGCGCCAGATCGGGTTCATCTTCAGCGCCGTGCTCGGGCCGATGATGTTCTTCGGCTGCGTCTACTACCCGTGGGCGAGCCTCGCCCGGCTGCCCGCCATGCAGATCGCGGTGCTCGTGAACCCGCTCGTGTTCGTGTCCGAGGCCATGCGCGGCGTGCTGACGCCCGCCCTGCCCCACATGCCGCTCGGCGTCGCGATGGCGGTGCTGGCCGGGGTCACGCTGGCGCTCGGCTGGCTCGGCCTGCGCACGTTCGAGCGCCGCGCGCTGAGCTGACAGCCTCCCCGAGGCTTGCTCCACCTCCGGCCGGCGCCCCGCGCCGGCCCTCGCGGCCGCCCCGTCAAGATGGTGTTAGAACCGCCTCCCGCGCCCGTAAAGAACACGAAGGGAGCGGTCCGCAGGCCTCGGCAGGCACCCCGACTGCCCGCTCCGGAGACCCCAACCACCCCTGGAGGCCGCTCATGCGACCGCGGTTGCCGCTCGTTCCCCTGCTGCTCTCATGTGCCGTCGTGCTCGCGGGGCCGGTTCGCGCCGCCGAGTGGTCGAGCGGACTGTCCCACGCGGCGGCCGGGCAGGCCATGGTCGATCCGTCACCGGACGGCCGCCGCCTGCCGGTCCACAACCTCGGTTCCAGCGGCCAGGACGGCGTGGACATCGACCTGTCCCAGCTCGACGGCCACGTCCTGCACCTGGACCAGCCGTTCTCCGGCTCCGATGCCGGCACGCAGCTGCGCTACAGCTACCAGTGGAAGCTGGTGAGCCAGCCCGCGGGCAGCGGGCTGTGCGACGTGTCGCTCTCGGTCACGCCCGGCGGCATGGAGTCGTCGTTCGATCTCTCCAGCGTCGGGTCGTCCAGCCAGACGTTGCAGGTGTTGTCGAACGGCCAGGTCGTGAGCCAGTTCGTGGTGTCGAACGGCACGCCCGTCGAGATGCTGTATTCGTCGGTGTCCTCGGGCGGCTCCGCGCCGCTGCCGAGCTGCACCACGGCGATCTCCCACGGCTCGAGCTGCCAGCTCCAGTGCACGAGCAGCTTCACGTGCGACATCGACTGCGGGACGCTGGTGACGTTCTCCGTGGCCGGCCAGCAGGTGAGCGGCGACGCCGTGCGCTGCATCGCGGACCTCGATCGCGACGGCAAGCTCGACGTGTGCGCGATGCGGTGCGCGTGCCCCTCCAGCAGCAGCCTGAGCTCGCTCACGCTCGACAACGAGGGCGTGGTGCGGTTCAGCCGCAAGCTGTTCGTGACGGGCCTCGGGCGCTGGTCGGGTCAGGTGTCGAGCCTCGATCTCGACAACCTCGGCTCCAGCGGTCAGGACGGTTTCACCGTGGATCTGAGCAAGCCCGCCGGCTCGTCCTCGAGCCTGTCGTCGGGCTCCGATCCCTCGCCGGCGCTCGACTGCCGGTTCTCCCCGCCCGTCACGTTCGACCCGGTGACCGACGACGGCGCTTCGCTCACCTGCCGCGTGCTGAGCACCAGCTCGTGCGGCTCGAACGCGCCGACGATCGCGTCGTTGAGCAGCCGCATGACGGGCGGCCACATGGAGCTCGACTACGACTTCTCCGGCATGTGCGCGGACGCCGAGTCGGCGTTCGTGTTCAGCGCCGGCCAGCGCGGGCCGCGCCAGAGCGTGTCGCTCGACGGCCACATCATCGTGACCGCGCCGCCCAACGAGCCGCTGGGCATGGCCATCAACGAAAAGGGCCTGCCCGGGGAAAAGGGCACGAAGAAGGGCACCAAGGCGCAGCAGACCGCGATCGCGCCGGCGGGCGGCCCCTCGCCCTCGGTGTCGTCGCAGGTCGGTGCGGACGGGCTCCAGCTCCACGTCGGGTTCACGAGCCCGCGCGTGTTCGACTTCGGCAACGGCCAGACCGCGACCGGCGATGACATCGTGCTGCTCGGCAAGTCGTCGGGCTCGGGCGGCGGCGGTGGTGGATCGGTGATCACGATCGTGGGCGAGAACTTCTCGCTGCAGCGCAGCAGCAACCCGGCCGGCACCCGCTCGCTGCACATCGCCGACCTGCATTCCTCGGCCGACGACCAGATCGACTTCGACCTGCCGCCGAGCGCATGTCTGTCGAGCGCCCACAGCTCGCTCACCGTGCCGGTGACGTTCACGCGCGCCGATGCGACGCCGGTGCGCGCGTTCAGCGTCACGCTCCAGCTCTCGCCGGAGCTGCAGCTCGCTCCGGGTGGGATCACCGAGGGCGACTACTTGAGCCGCTCGGGCCCCACGCAGATGTTCGTCACCGACAACGGCGGCGGCTCCTACACCGTGGACTGCGCGGTGCTGGGCGGAAGCGGAACGTGCGGCCCCACCGACAGCGGCACGCTGTTCTCGGTGGCGATCACGCCCGTCGTTCCCAGCGGCGCCACCACCGGCAAGATCGAGGTCACCACATGCCAGGCGCGCGACTGCAGCAACGCGCCGGTGCCGGCGATTCCGGGCGGCGCGAGCGGGATCCCGCTCGACTTCTCGGTGCTGCCGAAGATCACGAGCTTCACGCCCAGCTCGGCGCGCACGGGCAATCCCGCCGGCGACCGGACGCCGATCGCGATCCAGTTCACCCTGTCCGATCCGACCTCGGACGCGGTCGAGGTGTACCGCGCACCGTTCGGCAACTATCCGGAGTACGACGACGTGTCGGGCGCGGGCGCGCCGGCGCCGCCCGCCAGCTATCCGCCCGGTCCGCCGTGGGTGCTGACGAGCGTGTCGAAGCCGGGCGATCTCGATCTGCCGCCCACGCGCGACTTCTTCTACTACGTGGCGTTCGAGAAGGACGCGTGCGGCGCGGTGTCGCCGGCTTCCGACGTGTCGCACGGCACGCTCGACTACCACCTGGGCGACGTGGCCGATGGCAGCGCGTCCACGTGCTCGGGCGACAATCGGGTGAGCACCGCCGACGTGAGCGCGCTGGGCGCCCACTACGGCCAGGCGGTCGGCTCGGGGAGCCCGTACGCCTGCCTCGACTTCGCGCCCACCACCGACTTCTCGGTGGACGCAAGGCCGGTCACGGACGACAAGATCAACTTCGAGGAGCTGGTGGTGCTCGCCATCAACTACGGCCAGGTGTCGGCGCCGCGCGCGGGCCCGGGTCTGGCGGGGACGACGCGCGCCGGGATGCGCGCCGGCCGGCCGGTGGCGGCCGCGGTCAACGCCGTGCGCGTGGCCTCGCCGGCCGCGGTGGCGGCCGGCAGCACGATCGACGTGGCGCTCGATTTCGACGGCGCGGGCGACGCGCAGGCGGTGAGCGCCAAGCTGGGCTGGGATCCGGCGGTGGTCGAGCCGATCGCGGTCGCGCCGGGCGCGCTGCTCGATCAGCAGGATCGCGGCGCGACGGTGCTGTCGTCGGAGCCCGGCGACGTGGACGTGGCGCTGCTCGGCACGGGCACGGGCATCACCGGCTCGGGCCAGCTCGCGCACGTCACGTTCCAGGTGAAGGCGGCGGGCGATCCGCAGGTCTCGGTCGCGAGCCTGATCGCGCGCGACGCCGGCAATCATCCGGTGATGATCAGCGGCACGGCGGGCATGGGCGAGCCCGCGCCGGCGCGCACCGCGCTCGGGCTGGCGCTGCCCAATCCGTTCACGAGCACCACCACGCTGCGCATGAGCCTGCGCGCCACCGGGCCCGCGACGCTCGCGGTCTACGACGTGGCGGGCCGCCGCGTGCGCACGCTGCTGGACGGCGTGCAGCGCGCGGGCGCGCGCACGGTCACGTGGGACGGCCGTGACGAGGCCGGCGCGCGGCTGGGCGCGGGCGTCTATCTCGTGCGGCTGAACGCCGGCGAGCGCGTGGAGACGCGGAGGATCGAGCTGGTGAAGTAGCGGAGGCCGCACGACGCATGCGAGCCGCGGCCGCCGCCGCGGCTCGCGGCGTTCAG
>DASSIN010000052.1:0-6765 GCA_035691845.1 Candidatus Eiseniibacteriota bacterium
CTCGAGCGGCTGTCGCCCGCGCTCGGCGCGCCGCGCGCGCGGCTCGCGGACGCGCGCGCGCGGACCGTGCTCGACGCGCTGGCCGGGCTCGCGGATCAGGATCCGGGCGCGACCCGCGCCACGTTCACGAGCGCGTGGCGCACGCCGGAGGCACTGGCCACGCTCGATCGCGCGGCGCTCGAGACGCTCGTGTTCCACGCGCCGGCGGGGCGGCTGCACGTGTTCCCGGAGGCCGGTGCGACGGCCGCGCTCGCGCGTGCGCTGGCGCCGCGGAGGTTCACGTGGATCGACGGGACGGATGCGGGATTCGCGCCGCCGGCCGGCTCCGCCGGGATGCGCGCGCTGCGCGCACGGGTGGCGGCGGCATTCGATCCGCGCGGCACGTTCGCGTTCGGACGGGAGTGGATCGAGCGCGCGTGAGGCGCGCCCTATGCAGGCGTCGCGCGTCCGCGCGACCGCGCTACTGGCAGACGACGACGCTGTCGAACTGCGCGTTCACCTGTGACCACGAGCGGCCCTGGATGCGGGCGCGCAGGTAGGTGCCGCCCGTTCCGTTGCCCATCGGTCCCTTGAGGTAGAGGATCGCGCACTTCGGATCGCCGTGCATGGTGTAGGTGTTGTTGCCGCACGCGTCCACGTTCGAGCTGCCGATGCGGCCGGCCCAGCAGCCGTCGGACTGCACCTCGACCTTCTTCGCGCATCCGGCGGCGAGCAGCCCGGCAACGAGCGCGCCCGAAACGATCAACGATCGGCGCATGACGGCGATCCTCCCTGAAGAACGGCGTGCGTTGTGCATCGTTCGGAGTTATCGGCCGCGACGCGCCGCGGCTTGAGTCCGGCCGGTACCCCGCCGCATCGGAGTCGATGCGGGCTGAACCGTGTCGGCCACACGGCGCACCGGACCGGCCGATTCGTGGGCGGCGCGGGGTGGACCGGACGGCAACGGGCTCGACGTTACCGGAACTTGCGGCCCCGCGGCCACTGGCACATCGCTTGCGCCGCACCGGCTCGATCCGCCCGCACTCACGACCTGTTCGGAGGACCCGCGCATGACCACCCGATTCCCCCGCCTCGCCCGGCTCGGCGCGCTCGCGGCCGCGCTCGCGATGCTGGCCGGCTGCGGCAAGGGCACGAGCACCAACCCCACGATCCTGTCGCAGGACCAGGCCGATGACGCCGCGCTGCAGGTGGCGGCCGGGCTGCACGTGGTCGGCACCGACGTGTCGGCCTCGGGCAGCGCCTACGTGACCGGCGCGCCGCAGGCCGGACTGCAGCAGGCGCAGTTCGACACCGTGTTCGTGAACAACGGCATCACGTTCGAGATCACGCGCACGTTCTTCGACGCCGCCGGCGACTCGCTGTCGGGCTACGGCCCCACCGCGGTGCGGCTGCTGTGGACGTCGCGCGCGTTCGGCACGTTCAGCACCGACCGCGACACCGCCACGGTCGGCCACGACGCCGCGCTCGACGTGCGCAACATCGAGGCCGGCAAGGACACGCTCGACTTCGCGGGGTTCAGCAACGACTCGCTGCAGAACGTGTTCCGCTCGTACGACGGCACGCGCACCCGCTACGCGCACGTGGTGTCGAACGCGACGTGGGCGGACGTGATGCTGCTCAAGAACCGCACGCTCGACCCGTGGCCGCTGTCGGGCACGATGGTGTGGACGCTGTCGATCGACCGGCTGCGCAGCAACAACGTGGGCGACGTGGCGTCGCACTTCAACGCCACCGTCACCGTCACCTTCAACGGCACCGCCGACCCGGACATCACGGTGAACGGCGTGTGGCGCTACAAGCTCGACCTGATCACCGGCGCCATCGTGCGCGTCTGACCGCACACGCCTGGCCGCGACGCCCGCGGGTCCATGCGACCCGCGGGCGTTCGCGTTTCCGGCGCTTGCGCCGACGCGTGGCGTCATGCCCGGCGTGCAGGTACCTTGCAGCCCGGCTGCGGACGCGCCGCGGCCAACGTCCGGAGGTCCGCATGCTGCTGCCGCTCGTGCTGTTCGCCGCCACCGGCGCCGCTCCCGCGCCGCTCGCCCATACGTTCTCGATCGTCGCGCGCGATCCCGGCACCGGCGAGCTCGGCGTGGCGGTGCAGTCGCACTACTTCAGCGTCGGCCCGGTCGTGCCATGGGCCGAGGCCGGCGTCGGCGCGGTCGCCACCCAGTCGCTCGTGCTCGTGGACTACGGCCCGAACGGACTCGCGCTGATGCGCAAGGGCGCGCCCGCGCCCGAGGCGTTGAAGAAGCTGGTGGACGCCGACACCGCGCGCGCGGGCCGGCAGGTGGCGATGATCGACGCGCACGGGCGCGTGGCGGCGTGGACCGGGCCGTCGTGCATCCCGTACGCCGGGCAGCACGTTGGCAAGGACTACTCGGTGCAGGCCAACCTGATGGCGAACGACCGCGTGTGGCCGGCGATGGCCGAGGCGTTCGAGCACGCGCACGGCGACCTGGCGGAGAAGCTGCTGCAGGCGCTCGAGGCCGGCCAGCGCGTGGGCGGCGACATCCGCGGCCGGCAGTCGGCGGCGATCGTGGTGGTGAAGGCGAAGTCGAGCGGCAAGCCATGGAACGACCGGCTGTTCGACCTGCGCGTCGAGGATTCGCCCGAACCGATCGCCGAGCTGCGCCGGCTGGTGCGGCTGCGCCGCGCCTACGACGAGGAGGACGCCGGCGACAACGCCATCTCGGAGAAGCACGCCGAGGACGCGATGCGGCACTACGAGGCGGCGATGAAGCTCGCGCCCGACGTGGTGGAGCTCCAGTTCTGGGCGGCGGTGTCGATGCTGTCGAACGGGCGCGAGCACGAGGCGATGCCGATCTTCCGGCGCGTGTTCGCGAAGGAGCGCCGCTGGGTGCCGCTGGTGCCGCGCCTGGCGGAGGTCGGGCTGTTCCCGAAGGACCCGAAGACGGTCGCCGCCGTGCAGGCGCTGGCCCCGGAGCACGCGCCATGGTGAGGTGGGCGCGAGCGAACGAGCGCTGATCCCGGCTCACCGGGGAAAAATCCGCATCGGCGCGCTGCGTGTGAGGCCCCCAACTCGCGCTGGCGCGAGTTCGCCTGACAACTCTGGGACCATTTCGTCGAATTCGACGCCAGCCCACGCCGGAGTGCTCGACGCATCGGAGTGACCCGCGCCCATGCACGCCGGCTCGCGCGGCACGCGCGCGCTCGGGTACATTCGGCGCCTCATGTCACCCGTATCGAGCAGGCTCGACCGGCGCCGCGACCGCAGTCGCGACGCGGTCTCGGAGCTGAAGAAGAAGCCCGTCGACACCCAGCGCGCCTGGGCGGAAGCGCGCACGCTGATCTGGCAGTACCGCGCCCGGCTCACGCTCGGGCTGGTGCTGATCCTGGTCGGCGTCCCGCTCAACTTCGTCACGCCCAAGACCACGCAGCTGTTCTTCGACCGCGTGATCGCGCACCACGAGCTGCCGCTGCTGCCGTGGCTGGTGGCGGCGGCGGTGGCCGCGACGCTCGTCAATGCGGCGATCGGGTTCACGCTGTCGCAGGTGCTGGGCGTGGCCGCGCAGCGCGCCATCACCGACATGCGCAAGCGGGTGATGACCAAGATCATGCACCTGCCGGTCAGGTTCTTCGACCAGACGCAGACCGGGATCCTGATCTCGCGCGTGATGACCGACGCGGAAGGGATCCGCAACCTGGTGGGCAATGGGCTGGTGCAGCTCGTGGGCGGCCTGCTCACCGGAGTCGTCGCGGTGGTGATCCTGTTCGTCCTCAACTGGCGGATGTCGCTGTTCATCGCCGGGCTGCTCGGCCTGTTCCTGGTGGCGATGTCGTACGCGTTCCGCACGCTGCGGCCACTGTTCCGCGAGCGCGGCCGCATCAACGCCGAGGTCACCGGCCGGCTCACCGAGTCGATCTCGGGCGTGCGCGTGGTGAAGGCGTACACCGCCGAGCGGCGCGAGCAGCTCACGTTCGCGCGCGGCGCGCACCGGCTGCTGCGCAACGTCAAGCGCACCATCACCGGCATCTCGGCGGTGGGCTCGTTCGCCGGCATCATCGTGGGCGCGATCAGCGCGATCATGATGTGGGTCGGCGGGCACGCCATCGTGCAGGGCCACCTGACCACGGGCGGCTGGGTCGAGTACGGCTTCATCGCCGCGCTGGTGTCGCAGCCGATCATGCAGATCGCCTCGATCGGCACGCAGATCACCGACGCGTTCGCGGGGCTCGACCGCATCCGCGAGGTGATGACCACGCCGTCCGAGGACGAGGGCGAGGCGGGGCAGCAGCCGGTGGGCCGCGTGCGCGGCGACGTCGACTTCGAGCACGTCCACTTCAGCTACGTGCCCGAGGTGCCGGTGCTGAAGGACGTCAGCTTCCACGCGCCCGCCGGCACCACCACGGCGCTGGTGGGGTCCTCGGGGTCGGGCAAGAGCACGCTCATCAGCCTGGTGATGGCGTTCAACCACCCGGGCGGCGGCGTGGTGCGCGTGGACGGCAGCGACCTCGAGGCGCTCCGGCTGCACGACTTCCGCGCGCAGCTGGGCGTGGTGCTGCAGGACAACTTCCTGTTCGACGGCACCGTGGGCGAGAACATCGCGTTCGCCCGCCCCGACGCCACGCGCGAGCGGATCGTCGAGGTGGCGAAGATCGCGCACTGCGACGAGTTCATCCGCGAGTTTCCGGACGGCTACGACAGCGTGGTGGGCGAGCGCGGCATCCGGCTGTCGGGCGGGCAGCGGCAGCGCATCGCGATCGCGCGCGCGATCCTGGCCGATCCGCGCATCCTGATCCTGGACGAGGCCACCTCGAGCCTCGACTCCGAGAGCGAGCAGATGATCCAGGACGGCCTGCGCCGGCTGCGCCAGGGCCGCACCACGTTCGTGATCGCGCACCGGCTGTCCACGATCCGCAGCGCGAACCAGATCCTGGTGCTCGAGCACGGCGAGATCGTGGAGCGCGGCACGCACGAGCAGCTGATGGCGCTCGACGGCCGCTACCGCCAGTTGCACGACCGCCAGTACCGGTTCGAGCTCAACCGCTTCATCAATCCGGGCGAGGACTTCACCCCCGAGCCCGAGAAGGTGGTCATGCCGAAGGGGGACGCGACGGAGACCGTCCCGCGGCTGTGAGCCGCGCGCCGCAGCACCGGGTTCGCTCCGCCGAGCGCTCGATGACGCCGCATCGCGAGACATCCCGCAAGGAGACGCTGGGTTCCGGGAGGTACCGGATCGTGATGGACCCGTACTGCGCCTCGGACTGCTCGCCGACGGCGGACGATGTCCATCGCGCGTTCTACCACTACCTCCGGACGGGGCACGATCTGCTGCTGGGAGCAGCGGGCCTGGGTCCGGGGATTCGGTGATCCCGCCGATCGTCCCTCCCGGATGAGCGGCTCCCGCGCACTCCCGGACCCCGTCTCCGCGCCCGCCGGTGCGCGCATCGACTACGCCGCCACGCTCGCGCCGGCGGCCAAGCTCGGCATCCTGCTGGCGGTGCTGCTGTGCCTGTTCCTGGCCGCGCTCGACCAGACCATCGTCGCCACCGCGCTGCCGGCGATCGTGTCGCAGTTCCACGGGCTGGACCTGCTGTCGTGGGTGTCGGTCGGCTATCTGCTGTCGAGCACGGCGATGGTGCCGATCTACGGGCGGCTGTCCGACCTGCACGGCCGGCGCGCGGTGCTGTTGTTCGGCACGATCGTGTTCCTGGCCGGCTCGGCGCTGTGCGGGCTGTCGGGCAGCATGCTGCAGCTGATCGTGTGGCGGATCGTGCAGGGCGTTGGCGCGGCGGCGATCACCTCGACCGCGTTCGCCGTGCCGGCCGATCTGTACGCTCCCGCCGAGCGCTCGCGCTACATGGGCTGGTTCGGCGCGGCGTTCGGGCTCGCGAGCGTCGTCGGGCCGTGGCTCGGCGGCATCCTCACCGACAAGCTGTCGTGGCGCTGGATCTTCTACGTCAACCTGCCGGTCGGCGCGCTGGCGCTGGCGTTCATCCTGGCGCGCATGCCGAGGATGGCGAGCGGCATCGTGCACCGCGTGGACGTGCGCGGCACGGTGCTGCTGATGACCGCCACCGTCGCGCTGCTGCTGGCGCTGTCGCTCGATCCGCACGTGCGGCTGCTGGGGGTGCCGCTGGCGGCGCCGCTGGTCGTGCTCGGCGCGCTGGCGGTGATCGCGCTCGTGCCGCTCGAGCGCCGCGCGGCCTCGCCGGTGCTGCCGCTGGCGCTGTTCCGGAATCGCACGTTCACGGTGGTGACGGTGGCCAGCTTCTTCATCGGCATGGCCACGTTCGCGGCCGTGCTGTTCCTGTCCATCTACATGGTGAACGTGATCGGCGTGTCGGCCACCGCGGCCGGCAACGCGCTCGTGCCGCTGATGCTCGGCGTCGTGCTGGGCGGGCTGGTGGCCTCGGGCGTCGTGCACCACACGCATCGCTACAAGGGCCTGATCCTGGGCGGGCTCGTGGTGTGCACGCTCGGGTTCGTGCTGTCCGCGCGATTGGGCGAACACGCCGGCAACGGCCAGGTGGTGGCGTGCATGGCGGTGATGGGACTCGGGTTCGGGCCGGCGATGCCGCTGCTGTCGCTGGCGCTGCAGAACGCGGTGTCGATCGAGGTGGTGGGCGCCGCCACCGCCACGCGCCAGTACTTCACCCAGATCGGCCAGGCGCTGGGCGCGGCCGCGTTCGGCGCGGTGCTGGCGCTGTCGCTGTCGGGCGATGTGGCGCGCGCGCTGCCGCCGATCGTGGCCCCGCTGCCGCCCGCGGTGCGCGCGGAGCTGTCGCCGCGCACGTTCC
>DASSIN010000053.1:0-8312 GCA_035691845.1 Candidatus Eiseniibacteriota bacterium
CAATTATAGCGACCCCGATGCCAAGGTTTTCCAAGACCTCAAGGCCATAGGCCGGGCATTGGGCATGCCGACCTCTCTCCTGGTCGACCCCAAAGGCTGCGAGATCGCGACCATTAACGGCCCTGCCGAATGGAACAGCGACGATGCGATCAAGCTGATCACGGCGGCGGTTACACCGGCCGCGGCCGGGCTTTAGGCGGTGATGTTCAGGTTGCCGCCGATTCCGGCGCCGACATTGGCGAGCGAAGGCTGCTGACCGACGCCGAGCAGGGTCAGAACCGCGGATTTCTGCGCATCCAGGTTCGATTTCAGCATCGTGGCAGCGACCTGGGTCTGCATCGCGCCCGCCTGAGCGGCCAGAAAGCCGCTGACCATGCTTACCACATCCATACGCAGATACCCCCCTTGCAGGGACATCCTACCTATGGAGGCTTAACGAAGGGTGGAGAACGGGACGAAATAGCGAGCGGGTTCGATCCTATATACTTGACCCGCCCGAAAGCGCCTCTGCGAACGATGGATCGCCGGGCCTACCGCGTCGGGACGGGCTTGGGGCCACGATAGTCGTAGAAGCCGCGCTGGGTTTTGCGCCCGAGCCAGCCGGCCTCGACATATTTCACGAGCAACGGACAGGGCCGATATTTGGAGTCCGCAAGCCCCTCGTGCAGCACCTGCATGATCGACAGGCAGGTGTCGAGCCCGATCAGGTCGGCGAGCGTCAATGGGCCCATCGGGTGGTTCATGCCGAGCTTCATCACCTGATCGATCGCCTCGCGGCTCGCCACGCCCTCCATCAGCGCGAAGCACGCCTCGTTGATCATTGGCATCAGGATGCGGTTGGACACGAACCCGGGCGCGTCGTTCACCTCGACCGGCGTCTTGCCGAGGCGCGTGGCGAGATCGCCGGCGAGCGCGTACGTGGCGTCGCTGGTCTCGAGCCCGCGGATGATCTCGACCAGCGGCATCACCGGCACGGGATTCATGAAGTGCATGCCGATCACCTGCGCCGGCCGGCGCGTGAACGCGCCGAGCGTGGTGATCGAGATGCTCGAGGTATTGGACGCCAGCACCGCGCCCTGCGGCGCGAGCTGGTCGAGCTGCTCGAAGATCTGGCGCTTGACGGCCAGGTTCTCGGTCACCGCCTCGACCACGAGCTGGCAGTCGCGCGCCACCTCCAGCGACACGCCGCCCCGGATGCGCTGGACCACCTGGCCGACCTGGTGCTCCTCCCACGCCAGCTTCTTCGCGACGCGCTCGAGGTTCCGGCCGATCACGTTCAGCGCGCGATCGACGAATTCCTGGCGCGCGTCCACGAGCTGCACTTCGAACCCGCTGGAGGCGAACACCTGGGCGATGCCGTTGCCCATCGTGCCGCCGCCGACGACGGCCACGCGGCGCACCGCCGCCGATGGCCCGCGGGCGACGGTCTCGGTGGCGGCGCTCACGGCCGCTCCACCGCCAGCGCCACGGCGTTGCCGCCGCCCAGGCACAGCGTGGCGAGCCCGGTGCGCGCGTTCCGCTGCTCCAGCGCCGACAGCAGCGTGACCAGCACGCGCGCGCCCGAGGCGCCGATCGGATGCCCGAGCGCCACCGCGCCGCCGTTCACGTTGACGCGGTCCCAGTCCCAGCCCAGCGCCTTGCCGTCCGCCACCGCCTGCGCCGCGAACGCCTCGTTGGCCTCGATCAGGTCGAAGTGGCCGATCGCGACGTCCATCTTCTTCATCAGCCGGCCGACCGCGTCGATCGGGGCGAAGAACAGATCCTTGGGCTCGCCGCCGCCGGTGGCGTACGACACGATGCGCGCGAGCGGCGTCACCCCGCGCTCCCTGACGCGCGCCTCGCTCATCAGCACCAGCGCCGCGCCGCCGTCGTTCAGGCCCGGCGCGTTGCCGGCGGTGATCATGCCGCCCTTGTCCTTCGTCACCGGCGGGAGCTTGCCCAGGATCTCGGGCGTGGTCTCGGGGCGCACCGACTCGTCCTTGGCGATCACCACCGGCTCGCCCCTGCGCTGCGGGATCGTGACGGGCGCGATCTCCTTCGAGAACCGGCAGCTGGCCTGCGCGTCGGCCGCCTTGCGGTGGCTGTCGGCCGAGAACCGGTCGAGCTCCTCGCGCGTCAACTTCGCCTTCTCGGCCGTGTACTGCGCCAGCTCGATCATGTGGCAGTCGTTGAACGAGCACCACAGCCCGTCCATGATCGCGCCGTCCTTGAGCACGGTGTCGCCCAGCTTCTGCCCGGTGCGGCCGGTGAACAGGTAGTGCGGCGCGGTGCTCATGCTCTCCTGCCCGCCCGCCACCACGCATTCGGCGTCGCCGGCCTTGATCGCCTGCGCGCCCATCATCACCGCCTTGAGCCCCGAGCCGCACACCTTGTTGATCGCCACCGCGCCCACGCGCGGATCGATGCCGGCCTTGAGCTGGGCCTGGCGCGCCGGGGCCTGCCCCTGCCCGCCCTGCACCACGTGACCCATCAGCACCTCGTCCACGTCGGCGCCGGACACCTGCGCCCGCTCCATGGCGGCCTTGATGGCGATGGCGCCCAGGTCGGACGCCTTGAGGGCGGACAGGCCACCCAGGAACTTGCCGATGGGCGTGCGGGCGGCGCCCACGATGAACACGTCGGGATAGCGCATGGGATCCCTCGCGGAGAACGCGGCGTGGGAAGACGTTCGAGGCCGCCATCCTACCCGAAAGCCGCGGGTGGGGCATCCCGGCGCGGGCGCGCCGACCCGTCCGCGGTGGCGTGGCCGGCGCCCGTTAGGTCCGCGCCGGCCGCGCGTAATGGGATAGAGTGATTGCATGAGAGGTCGCGTCCTGCTCCCCATCCTCGCCCTGCTCCCGTCCCTTGCGGCCGCTCCGGCGGCCGCCGTCGTCGAGCACGTCGTGATCCGCAGCGGCGGCAAGGACGACGCCGTGATCGAGCGCGCCAATGGCGACCGCTACCGGCTCGACCTGCGCCAGAGCTGCCAGGCGGTGCTCGGGCTCTCGGGGCGTCAGGCGCTGGTGTGGAGCCAGGACGGCGCGCTCGGGCCGGGCACGCGGCTGCTGATCCCCGAGCTCGACACCGACTGCCCGGTGTTCGGCGCCGACTCGATCGGCCACGTGAAGCCCAGGCGCGAGCCGCAGGCGCCGCTCGAGGCGCTGTCGGCGGTGCGCGCCGCGCTCGAGCGGCTCGGGCGCCCGGTGGGCGTGATCGATCCGGTGTGGAACGACGACGTGGCGGAGTCGTTCCGCGACTTCCGCGAGGCGCACCAGCTCGACACCACGCCGCAGGGCGTCCACCGCGCGCTGCTCGCGCTCGCGATCGAGGTGATGCAGGGCCGCCAGGCGACCGGCACCGGGATGAAGATCTCGCAGGCGATCGACGACGACATCGACGTGCTCACCGACTGGCTCACGCGCGGAGGCAACGTGTGCGCGGACGAGACGTTCGTGCGCGCGAAGAGCGACGACAAGAAGGCCGTGCAGCTCGGCGACGGCACCGTGTGGCAGCTCGATCAGGATTCCTACGCCGGCGTGGCGGCCTGGGGCGCGGACGACGGCGTGCTGGCGTGCACCGGCCGGCTCGTGAACACGCACACCGGCGCGATGGTGCACGCCACGCGCACGCGATGAGCGCGCGGCGCTCCGACGCGCGGGCGTGGCCGGGGGCGCGCGCGATCGCCGCGCTGGCGCTGGCACTGGCGGCGGCGCTCGCGGCGGCGCCGGCCGCTCCCGCGCGCGCGCAATCGGTGGACGTGGCGGTCGAGCCGGCCGTGAACGCGGTGGCGCCGGGCGACACCGTGTACGTCGAGCTCGACGTGATCAAGGCCGGGCTCGCGTTCAACGGCTTCGATGCCGTGATCGCATACGACCCCGCCGCGCTCGCGTTCCTGCCCACCTCGCCGCTGACGCTGCAGGAAGGCGCGTCCATGAAGGGCGCGTGCGGGAGCACGTTCCACCACTTCACCGCCGCCGGCGACTCGCTGTCGATCAGCGACGTGCTGCTGTGCGGCGGCACCACGCTCACGGGCCCGGGCCAGCTCTACAAGCTGCGGTTCCGCGCGCTCACCACGCCGCAGGCGACGTGGATCCGGATCCGCTCGGTCCAGTTCTACGACGCCGGCGTGTTCGTGAACCCCGACTCCGCGCACGACGCCGTGGTCGCGATCGGCGTGACGCTGGCGACGCCGGCGGGGCGCGCGACGCGACCGGCGCTGCGCGTGCTGCCCAATCCGGCGCATGGCGCGACCGCGATCGAGGTCGCGACCGCGCTCGCGGGCGAGCAGCAGCTCGACGTGCTCGATCCCTCCGGCCGGCTGGTGCGCCGGCTCGCGCGCGGGGCGTTCGCGCCGGGAACGCGGCGCGTGGCATGGAACGGCGCGGACGAGCGCGGCGTGCCCGTCGAGCCGGGGCTCTACCTCGTGCGGCTCCGCGCCGGCGGGGCCATCACCCACACCCGCATCGTGGTGCTGCGATGAGGCCGATCGGGGCCGCCGTGAGATTCCCCCGCCCGCCGATCCTGCCCGCGGCGCTGCTCGCCCTGGCACTGGCATCGCCGGCGCGCGCCACCACCGTGTCGGTGCAGCCGGCCGACACGCTCGTCACGGTCGGCGACACGTTCACCGTGCGCATCGTCACCGATGCCGTCACGGACCTGAAGGCGTTCGAGTTGATCTTCAGCTTCGATCCCACCCGACTGCAGCTGGTGGGCGCCGACCCCGGCGACGTGCTCACGCAGTCGGGCAACCCCTACAGCGCGTTCCTCGTTCCCGACGACGCGGCGCCCGCCGACAGCGCCTGGTACGACGCCGCGATGCTGGTCGGCAGCGCGAGCGGCCCCGGCATCCTCGACTTCTTCCGCTTCAAGGCGCTGTCGATCGGCGCGAGCGGGATCCAGTGCCAGGCGGTGGACTTCCGCGACTCGCAGAACGACCGCACGCTGCCCGACTGCGTCAGCGGCGCCGCGCACGTGGCGGGCGCGGTGCCGGCCCGGCGCACGAGCTGGGGCCGCGTGCTCGGCTGCTATCGCTGATCGCGGCCGCGCGTCGCGAGCGCCGCACGTGCGTCAGTGCGCAACGGCGGTGGGTCGCAGGATCGCGATGCTGGCCGTGTGACTGTGCAGGAAATTGCGGCCGGCCACCGGGCCGATCTCGCCCGCGCAGAACATGCCGCCCGCCGGCACGCCGCCGCCGAGCGCCGCCTGCAGCGTCGCGATGTCGCCGTCCGGCTGGCGGTGGAACGCGCGCCCGCGCCCGTTGCAGGCGAACAGCAGCGCCGCGCGCGCCGGTGAATCCACCACCTGCGGGGACAGCAGCATCGCCAGGTCCTCGCGCGCGCTGGCCGCGTCGCGCACGTGCAGCCGCATGGTCTCGCCCTCGGGCACGAGATCGCTGACCGCGATCACGCCGCGGTCGCGATCGGCGCCGAGCAGATTGCGGATCACCCAGTCGCCGCGCCCGCTCGCCTCGCCACGCGCCGCGCGGCCGAGGTAGAGCCCGTGTTTCAGCGACTCGCGCTCGTCCGCCGCCAGCGCGCGCAGCACCTGCTCCACGCGCTCGACCGCCGGCCGGCCGTCCAGCTCCACCAGCACGTTGCCCTCGGAGCGCGTCACGGTGAGGTCGGGGCCGATCGGGCGGCAGCCCTGCGACACCACCACGTCCGCCCGCACCGCGCCCGCCAGCGCCAGCGCCACGCCACCGTCCTCGGACAGCCAGTCGTTCAGCATCAGCGCGTTCGAACGCGGCCGCTGGCCCGCGCTGCCGAGCCCGCCCACCACCGGCACGCCCGGCGCGTGGAGGTTGAACGCGGCCAGCACGCTGTCGCTGTCGAGCGTGAACGGATCGCCGAACAGCAGCACGAGCGTCGCGCCGCGCACGTGCGGCGCCGCGCGCGCGAACGCCTGCGCGTCGCGATGCGCCTCGGCCCACGTCTCGGCCGTCAGCAGGAACGGGTGCACGTCCACGCCCGGCAGCCGCGCCACCATCACGGTGAGCGCCGGGCCGGTTTCGATCTCGTGCGCGGTGCTCACGACGCCGTGGGCACTGGCGCCGATCAGCGTGGCCGGGACGAGCCGCCGGCGCAGCGTTTCGGCCAGCCGCGCGGCGTGGGTGACGTGATGGCCGCTGTAGAACGCGAACGCCACGTCCACGGGGGCGGGGCCGGCGGTGTGGCCCAGGATCTCGCACACCTCGCGCGCGGCCGCCCGCGTGTCCGCCTCGGTCGAGGACGCCGAGGCCCATCCCATGGCGTCGGCCCCGATCAGATCAGAACCGCCATGTCAGAACTGCTTCAGGATCTCGCGCGCGATCACGAGTCGCTGGATCTCGCTCGTGCCTTCACCGATCTCCATCAGCTTGGCGTCGCGGTGCATGCGCTCGACCGGCACGTCGCGGCAGTAGCCGAGCCCGCCGAACACCTGGATCGCCTTGTCGGTGACCCACATGCCCGCCTCGCTCGCGAACAGCTTCGCCATCGCCGCCTCGCGCGCGAACGGCTGGCCGGCGTCCTTGAGCGCGGCCGCGTGGTAGACGAGCAGCCGCGCGGCCTCGATCTTGGTCGCCATGTCGGCCAGCATGAACTGCACCGCCTGGAACTCGCAGATCGCCTTGCCGAACTGGCGCCGCTCCTTGGAGTAGCGCACCGCGTGCTCGTATGCGCCCTGCGCCAGACCGAGCGCGAGCGCGCCGATCGAGATGCGCCCGCCGGTCAGCGTCTGCATGAACGCCCGGAACCCGCCGTGCGGATCGCCCAGCAGGTTCTCGCCCGGCACCATGCAGTCCTCGAACGACACCGCCACCGTGTCCGAGCCGCGCAGCCCCATCTTCTTCTCGCGCTTGCCGACCTTGAACCCCGGCGTGGCCGTGTCCATGATGAACGCGGAGATGCCCTTGGTGCCCTTGCTGGCGTCGGTGCGCGCGGTGAACGTGATGTACTTCGCCACGCTGCCGTTGGTGATGTAGATCTTGGAGCCGTTCACGCGCCAGCCGCCGTCCACCTGCTCGGCGCGCGTCTGCGTTCCCGCCGCGTCGGAGCCGGCGTTGGGCTCGGTGAGCCCGAACGCGCCCAGCGCCTCGCCCCTGGCCATCGGCACGAGGAAGCGCTGTTTCTGCTCCTCGCTGCCCACGCCCCACACCGGTCCGCAGCCGAGCGAGACGTGCGCGGCGAACGTGATCGCGGTCGAGCCGCACGCGCGCGCCACCTCTTCGACCGCGATCACGTATGCCAGCGTGTCGAGCCCGGCGCCGCCGTATTGCTCGGGGTACGGCAGCCCGAGGAAGCCGAGCTCCGCGAGCCGCTTCACGTTGTCGGCGGGATAGCACTCGCTCTCGTCCAGCTCGCGCGCGCGCGGGGCCAGCACCTCGTCGGCGAACCGGCGCGCCGTGTCGCGGACCTGTCTGTGTTCGTCCTGCAGGAAGATCATGGGCTCTCGCGGCTGCCGCCGTGCGTGGGAAACAGTGGCGCTCGGTCACTGTAGCGCACCACGCCCGGGTGCGGAAAACCCGCGCCGCGCGGCACCCTCATCCGCGGCGGTGCCCCCACAGCAGCGTGGTGGCGCCCATGCGCGCGAGCAGCGGCACGTGCTCGGCCAGCGCCTCGGCGAACCGCCCGGCCGGCAGCAGCGCCGCCGGCAGCGTCTTCGGCACCCACAGGAACCGGGTCGCGCCCTCGACCTGAAAACCCGCCTGCGCGAGCCCATGCGCCAGCTCGCGCAGGCCGAGCGGATGGTGATAGCGGTACGGATGATAGGCGCCGGCGTCGTCCGCCGCCTCGGGAAAGCACGAGCTCGGCAGCCGCGAGCGCAGCGCCGGCCAGCGCACCGCCAGCGTCTTCACGCGCTCGATCGGCGACGACGGGTTGGGCGTCGAGATCGCGAACCGGCCACCCGGCTTCAGCACGCGCGCGATCTCGGCCAGCACCTTCGGCCGGTCGGGCCGGAACACGTGCTCCATCATCTCGACCGAGATCGCGCGATCGAAGCTGGCGGCGCGGAACGGCAGCGCCTTCGCGTTCGCCTGCACCAGCCGCAGGCCCTGGGCGTCCGGCAGCGCCCGCCGCGCCCAGCGCAGCTGATCGAGCCCCAGGTCCACGCCCGCCACGCGGCAGCCGAGCGCGCGCGCCCAGTAGGTGCCGTACGCCCAGCCGCAGCCGAGATCGAGCACCGTGAGGCCGGGCGAAAGCCGCGCGTGCGCCAGCACCTCGCGGAACCGGCGCACCATCATGTACCGGCGCGTGCGGGTGCCGAGGTACCAGTGCTCGACGAGGAACGGCAGTCCCTCGGGATCGGCGACGCGGAGGTCAGGCGCCGCGCCGCGCAGCGACATCGCGCGCGTC
>DASSIN010000054.1:0-12366 GCA_035691845.1 Candidatus Eiseniibacteriota bacterium
AGGCGCCCACCGCCGCCGCGCCCGCCGCCGCCCCGGCTCCGCCGCCCGCATCCGAGGCGCCGACGCCGGCGCCCGCGATCGCCGCGGCCTCCACCGCGCGCGGCGAGCGCGTGGTGCCGATGAGCCGCCTGCGCCAGCGCATCGCCGAGCGGCTGGTGCAGTCGCAGCACACGGCCGCGATCCTCACCACGTTCAACGAAGTGGACATGACCGAGGTGCTGGCGCTGCGCGCGCGCTGGGGCGAGAGTTTCCTCGAGCGCCACGGCGTCAAGCTCGGCTTCATGGGCCTGTTCGCGCGCGCCTCGATCCTCGCGCTGCAGGAGATCCCCGAGCTGAACGCCGAGATCCGCGGCAGCGACATCGTCTACCACGACGCCGTGCACCTGGGCGTGGCGGTCGGAACGGAGCGCGGGCTGGTGGTGCCGGTCGTGCGCGACGCCGACCTGCTCGACCTGGCCGGCATCGAGCGCGAGATCCTGAGGCTGGCCGAGCGCGCGCGCGAGGTGAAGATCTCGCTCGACGAGCTGGCCGGCGGAACGTTCACGATCAGCAACGGCGGCGTGTACGGCTCGCTGTTGTCCACGCCGATCCTGAATCCGCCGCAGAGCGGCATCCTCGGCATGCACAAGATCGAGAGGCGCCCGATCGCGGTGGACGGCGACCGCGTAGAGGTGCACCCGATGATGTACCTGGCGCTGTCCTACGATCACCGCATCGTGGACGGCGAGCAGGCCGTCACGTTCCTCGTGCGCGTCAAGGAACGCCTGGAGCACCCCGAACGCATGCTGCTCGGGGTGTGATGCCCGCCCGCGCGCGCCGCGATGGCTGACCGCTTCGATCTCGTCGTCATCGGCTCGGGGCCGGGCGGGTACGTGGCGGCGATCCGCGCGGCCCAGCTCGGCATGAACGTGGCGTGCGTCGAGAAGTACCCGTCGCTGGGCGGCACGTGCCTGAACGTGGGATGCATTCCGAGCAAGGCGCTGCTGGATTCCAGCGAGCACTTCGCGTTCGCGCGCGACCACGCCGCGGCGCATGGGGTGCGTCTGGGCCCGCCCACGCTCGACCTGCCGACCATGATGCAGCGCAAGGACAAGGTGGTGGGCGAGCTGACGCGCGGGGTCGAGACGCTGTTCCGCAAGCACAAGGTGACGCGCGTGCTCGGCACGGGCTCGATCCGCGAGCCGGGTGTGGTCGAGGTGATGGGCGGCGAGGCGCGCCGCGAGCTGCGCGCCGGCAACGTGCTGATCGCCACCGGCAGCAAGGCGGCCGCGCTCGAGGGCGTGCCATACGACGGGCGCCGGATCGTGCACTCGACCGACGCGCTCACGCTGCCCGAGGTGCCGAAGCGGCTGCTCGTGATCGGCGCCGGCGCGATCGGGCTCGAGCTGGGCTCGGTGTGGCGCCGGCTCGGCGCCGAGGTGCTGGTGCTCGAGTTCATGGACCGCATCGTGCCGGGCATGGACGGCAAGAGCGCGGCGCTGCTGCGGCGGTCGCTGGAGCGGCAGGGGATCAAGTTCCAGTTCGGCGCATCGGCCACCGCGGCGCGCGTCGAGGGCGGAGAGGTGCGCGTCACGGTGTCGCAGGCGGGGGAGAGCCGCGAGCAGGTGGCCGACGTGCTGCTGGTCGCGGTCGGGCGGCGCGCGTACACCGACGGGCTCGGCGCCGAGGCGCTCGGCATCGCGCGCGACGAGCGCGGGCGCATCCGCGTCGACGAGCACTACACCACCAACGTGCCGGGCGTGTGGGCGATCGGCGACGTGATACCGGGCCCGATGCTGGCGCACAAGGCCGAGGACGAAGGCATCGCCGCGGTGGAGCGCATGGCCGGCCAGGCGGGCCACGTGAACTACGACGCCATCCCGGGCGTCGTGTACACGTGGCCCGAGTTCGCCGGGGTGGGGCTGACCGAGGAGGATGCCGCCGCGCGCGGGATCGCCATTTCGGTCGGCACGTTCCCGTTCCTCGCCAACGGCCGGGCCAAGGCGATGGGCGAGCGCGAGGGGCAGGTGAAGATCGTGGCGGATGCGGCCAGCGATCGGATCCTGGGGGCCCACATCGTGGGCCCGCGCGCCAGCGACCTGATCGCCGAGTTGGTGCTGGCGATCGAGATGGGGGCCAGCGCCGAGGACGTGGCGCGCACGGTGCATGCCCATCCCACGCTGCCCGAGGCGGTGCACGAAGCGGCGCTGGGGGTCGGCGGCCGCGCCATCCACATCTAGCCGACGGGGCGGCGGGCGGCCACTCGGCTCCGCGCGCCGCCCACCCGGCGTTCGGCGACCCATGCCACTGACCGGGTGGTTCGGCCCGATCAGGGGGCGAGCTGACCCGATCGGACCACGCCCAAGGCGGTCGCACCACCGCCTCCAGTAGCACTTGCAGCGCAGTCCGGTTCTTGCATACCATTTCATGGACATCGAGCGCGCCTGCCCCTGTACCCCTTGCGGGCCGCTGACCGCCGACTGGCGTTTCCCATAGCTCTGCATCCTGCTGCCACCCCCGGGAGTTCCACCGACATGAAGCCAAAGACGCAGCTCGCCTGCGGCCTGCTGCTGTGCGGGCTTGCCGCCATGGCGTCCCCCGCAGCCGCCGTGGTGCCCGTCACGTTCGGGACGTCCTGGGACGGGCCGTCGGCCACGCTCCAGGCGTTCCTGGACACCCGCTACGGCGCTGGAGCGGTCAACGTCACCACCGACTACATCGGTGCGCATCCCGGCGACCTCGACCCGTGGTTCTGGGTCGGCAGCTCGTTTCCGGCGATGCTGATCAAGGAAGTGGCCGGCAACTCCAAGCGCAACACGGTGGGCTGGTACCTGGAGACCGGGACCAAGCCGGTGCTGACCAGCGCCAACAGCGGCGTGGTGTTCGACGGGCCGGCCACCGCCGGCGCCTCCACGTTCGTGACGCTGCCGTCGTCGATGACCAAGTTCGGGTTCTGGATGAATCCCAACGGGCCCTACAACGCCTCCAACGCGCCCGAGCCCGAGACGTTCTTCACCAACCGCTTCTACAACGACATCGGTCCCGACGGCTCGGGCGCGCTGCATCCGCCCTACGACGGGGACGTGCAGGCGCTGATCTTCGACGTGTCGAAGTGGGACGGGCCGAACTCGTGGCTCGTGTGCTTCGAGGACTGCGACTCCGGCGCGATGCCGGGCCTGCCGGCCAGCGGCGCGCAGACCGACAACGACTTCAACGATTTCGTGTTCGAGATCACGGCGTTCGGCGCCACGCCGGTGAAGGCGGTGTCGTTCGGGCAGATCAAGGCCATGTACCAGAAGTGAAGTGAACGGCCGCTCCGCGCTTCGCGCGGGTGGGGCCAGGGGCCGCGGGAACCCCCCTCCCGCACGGGCGCGTTCCACGGGACGGAACGCGCCCGAACCATTGCGCGCGAATGCGCCTGCGCCCACGTGCGAACGGCCGTCGGTCGAGCGCTTTGACCGTGCGCCGGGGGCTGGGGGATGCTGCGCTCGTGCCTCGTCTCACGCTCGGTGGCTGGTCGGTCCGCACGCTGGAAGCGGGCGCGCTGCGCCTGGATGGCGGCGCCATGTTCGGGTCCGTGCCGAAGCCGCTGTGGAGCCGGCTGCAGCCGCCCGACGACCGCAACCGCATCCGGCTCGCGATGCGCTGCCTGCTGCTCGAGGGCCACGGCGTGCGCGCGCTCGTGGACGTGGGGGCGGGCGACAAGTGGAGCCCGAAGCTGGCCGACATCTTCGCGTTCGAGCGCGAGCCCACGCTGGAGCAGTCGCTGGCCGAGGCCGGGCTCGAGCCCGGTGACGTCACGCACGTCGTCCTCACGCACCTGCACTTCGACCACGCCGGCGGGGCCACGCGGCGCGAGGGCGACCGGCTGGTGCCGCGGCTGCCGAACGCCCGCTGGTGCCTGCAGCGCGCGAACCTCGACAACGCGCGCCACCCGAACCCGCGCGAGCGCGCCTCCTACCTGGCCGAGAACTTCGAACCGCTGGCCGAGGCCGGCGTGCTCGAGCTGTGGGACGGCCCGCGCACGCCGTGGCCCGGGGTGGAGCTGATCCCGGCCCAGGGCCACACGCGCGGGCAGCAGCTCGTGCGCGTGTGCGGCCCCGAGGGCGCGCTCTACTACGTGGCCGATCTCGTGCCGACGAGCTCGCACGTGCGCATCCCGTTCGTGATGGGCTACGACGTGGCCGCGATCGAGACCATGGAGGAGAAGCGCGCGCTGCTCGGGCGGGCGGCCGGCGAGGGCGCGTGGGTGGTGCTGGAGCACGATCCGCTGATCGCCATGGCGCGGCCCGCGGCGGACGGCGACGACTTCACCTGGGCCGAGACGGTGGCGGCCGAGACGTCCGCCGGGGCGCGCGCCTCGTGATGCACCATCTGGTCGCGCTGTGGCTCGCGCGCCTGGGCGAGTGGGGCTATCTCGGCGTATTCGTGCTGATGGCGATCGAGTCCACCGTGTTCCCGCTGCCGAGCGAGCTGGTGGTGCCCCCCGCCGCGTACTGGGCGCTGCAGGGGCGCATGACGCTGGCCGGCGTGATCGCGGCGGCCACGCTCGGCTCGTGGGCGGGCGCGTCGCTGTCGTACGCCGTGGCGCGCGCGGTGGGGCGCCCGCTGGTGCTGCGCTACGGCCGGTACGTGTTCGTGCCGGAGAGCAAGTGGCTGCTGGCCGAGCAGTGGATCCGCCACTATGCCGCGGGCGGCGTGTTCTTCGCGCGGCTGCTGCCGGTGGTGCGCCACCTGGTGTCGCTGCCGGCCGGCGCGGCGCGCATGCCGTTCCTGCGCTTCACCACCATGACGCTGCTCGGCAGCCTGCTGTGGAGCAGCGTGCTGGCATGGTTCGGCCAGCAGGTGCTGGCCGGGCAGGCGGATCTGCTGAACGACCCGGCGGCGCTGTCGCACGTGCTCAAGCACAAGCTGCTGTGGTTCGTGGCCGCGGCCGCGATCCTGCTGGTGCTGTACATCGCCGTGGATGCGCTCGGGCGCCGGTGGCGCGCGCAGGCGGTCGAAGTCGGCGAGTGACGCCGCGGCCCGGCGTGGATGAGAACGGCCCCCGGCGCGACGCCGGGGGCCGTCGACGTATGGAGGCTTGCGCTCAGCGCGTCGTCGCGTGCGTGTACGGCCCCCACAGGTAGAGGTGGAAGCCGACCTCGGTGAAGTTGTTGCCGAACGTGCCCCAGCTGGTCAGGTTGTCGCCGGGCCCGGGCGGGTTGGCGCTGTTCCACGAGATCCCGTGGCTGGCGGACACGGTGATGTCGTCCGCGAGGAACACCTCGGCTTCGAGCTCGGCCGCGACCCGGACCGTGGTTTCCTGGTCCTTCGCGAACGGGGCGACGCTGGTCACGACGTCCTCGCTTCCGAACGCCACGCCCGGCCGGCCGATGAAGTGCACGCGGTCCCAGCTCTTCAGCAGCAGCGGCACGCCGAAATCGAGCTCCCAGTGGCGCAGGCTTTCGTCCGTGCCGGGCACCTTGTCCGAGCCGAGCCCGAAGCCGGCGTCGAGGCCGATCGTCTGGCCCGCGAACCACCAGCGTACGCCGAGCGGCGCGGCGACGTCGTGGAAGCCGAGCGCGATGGAATTGTGCTCCGCCATCCCCGGATGTCCGCCCGACATGTCATTGGCGGCGACGGCGGGGGAAACGGCGATCGCCGTCAGCAGCACGGCGAGCGCCGCGGTCAGCCTGGTCATCAGTACCTCCTGCGTGAGGGAGTGGCGCCACGAGGCGCCATCGCCGCCCGCGGCCGGGGGGCTGCGTGCGAGTCCACGCGGGTCCCCCGGAACGGCAGGGCCGTGGATCGAGCCACGCACGCTGCGCACTTATCCGGTGTCACGCGCCCGATCGTCAAAGCGAACGCCGTCAGCGGCGCTCGCGCCACGCGACGGGAGCTTGGACGCGGGGCGGCGTTTCGTTACGCTGCGCCCTCGACTACCAGGGAGAACCCCGCATGCCCAGCGTCCGACTCGACCACGTCGGCAAGAGTTACGCGCGCGGACAGCGCGCGGTGAACGACATCAGCCTGGACGTCCCGGACGGCGAGCTGCTGGTGATGGTGGGTCCGTCGGGGTGCGGCAAGTCGACGCTGCTGCGCATGGTGGCCGGGCTGGAGGACGTGAGCGACGGCCGGATCTGGATCGGCGACCGCGTGGTGAACGACGTGGCGCCCAAGGATCGCGACATCGCGATGGTGTTCCAGAACTACGCGCTCTACCCGCACATGACCGTGTTCGAGAACATGGCGTTCGGTTTGCGCCGGCGCAGGACGGCGGAGGCCGAGGTGCGGCGCCGGGTCGAGGACTCGGCGAGGACGCTGGGCCTGGACGGCTACCTCACGCGCCGTCCGCGCGAGCTGTCGGGCGGCGAGCGCCAGCGCGTCGCGCTCGGACGCGCGATGGTGCGCGATCCGCAGGTGTTCCTGTTCGACGAGCCGCTCTCCAATCTCGACGCCAAGCTGCGCGTGCAGATGCGCGCCGAGATCAAGCGCCTGCACCAGCGGCTGCGCGCGACCATGATCTACGTGACCCACGATCAGGTGGAGGCGATGACGCTGGGCGACCGGATCGCGGTGCTGAACAAGGGCGTGCTGCAGCAGGTGGCCGATCCGTTCACGCTGTACGAGCGGCCCGCCAACCAGTTCGTGGCCGGCTTCATCGGCAGCCCGGCCATCAACTTGTTCCGCGCCGCGGTGGACGGCGGGGCGCTGGTGGCCGGCGGGGTGCGCATGACTCCGCCCGCCGGGCTGGTCGGGCGGCTGGCCGGCCTGCGCGAGGTGACGGTGGGCGTGCGCCCGGAGGACTTGACGCTGGAGCGCGCGGATCAGGCGGCGTCGTTCGACGGCGTCATCGAGGTGCGCGAGCCGCTCGGCAACGAGGTGCTGCTGCACTGGCACACCCCGGTCGGCGCGCTGATCTCGCGCGTGCCCGGCCAGCACGCCCCGCAGGTGGGCGAGCGCGCGCAGCTCCACGCGCGCTGGGAACGCCTGCAGCTGTTCGACCCCGACACCGAGCAGGCCCTGGACGGCGCGCGCGGTTAGGGCAGCGTCCGAACGCTAGCCGACCGGTTCCGGGGTGCCCGCGATCAGCTGGCGAGGCTCGACCGGGGCCGGAGCGGGCGCCGGCGCCGTGCGCGGCGCGCCCGCGAACCGCGCGAGCATCGTGTAGACCACCGGCACCACCAGCAGCGTGAGCGCGGTCGAGAACACCATGCCGCCCACCACGGCCATGCCGAGCGGCTTGCGCGACTCGGCTCCGGCGCCCAGGCCGAGCGCGATCGGCATCACGCCGAACACCGTGGCGAGCGTGGTCATCAGGATCGGACGCACCCGGATCTTGGCGGCGGACACCACCGCCTCGGCCACCGGCTCGCCGCGCGCCCGGCGCTGGTTGGCGTACTCCACGATCAGGATCGCGTTCTTGGTCACGAGCCCGATCAGCATGATGAGCCCGATCTGCGAGTAGATGTTGATGCTCATGTGCAGCAGGAACAGCGTCAGCAGCGCGCCGAACACGGCCAGCGGCACCGACACCAGGATCGTGAGCGGGTGGATGAAGCTCTCGAACTGCGCGGCCAGCACGAGGTAGATGAACAGCAGCGCCACCCCGAACAGGAACCACAGCCCGCCGCTCGACTCCACGTACTCGCGCGACTCGCCGGCCAGATCGGTGCGCACGCCGGGCGGCAGCGTGCGGCGCGCCACCTGGCGCAGATCGTTCAGCGCCTGGCCGATGGTGACGCCCGGGGCCAGGTTGGCGCTGATCGTGGCCGAGCGCTCGCGATTGAAGTGGTTGAGCGAGCGCGCGGCGACCTGCTCGTTGACGTGCACCACGCTGGCGAGCTGCACCGGGCCGCGGGCGCCGCGCACGTACAGGTCCTGGATCACCTCTGGGATGGCGCGATCGCTCTTCGGCACCTGCAGCATCACGTCGTACTGGTGGTTGCCGCGCCGGAACCGCGTCACCTGGCTGCCGCCGAGCAGCGTCTGCAGCGTGTTGCCGATGTCGGTGGGGGAGACGCCGAGCTGCGCCGCGCGGTCGCGGTCGATCTCCACCTCGAGCTGGGGCTTGTCGAGCTTGAGGTCGGAATCCATGTTGAGCAGGTAGCCGAGCTTCTGCGCCCCGGCCATGAACGGCCCGATCGCCTTCTGCAGCCCGTCGTAGCTGTCGGCCTGCAGCACGAACTGCACCGGCTGCCCGAACCCTCCGCCCAGGCTCGGCGGATTGATCGGGATCGCGAGCACGCCCGGGATCGACATCGCGGCCGGGAACACCGACTGCACGATCTGCTGCTGGCTGCGGTGCCGCTCGTTGGACGGCTTGAGCCGCACGAACAGGAACCCGTCGGTGACGCCGCCGCCCAACCCGATGGCCGCGAACCGCGCCGCGGTCTCGGGCAGCGGCGCGTACAACGCCTCCACCCGCTTCAGGTACTTGTCGGTGTAGTCGAGCGTGGCGCCCTCGGGCGACAGCACCAGGTTGAAGATCAGGCCGCGATCCTCGGTCGGCACCAGCTCCGAGGGCAGCGCGCGGAAGAACAGCGCGATCGCGCCCACCAGCACCAGCGCCACCGCCACCACCATGCCGCGGCGGCGGATCGCGCCGCGCAGCAGCCGGTCGTAGAAGCCGAGCGCGCGCGATTCCTTGGGCGGGCCGCCGTGGTGCGGGCGCAGCACGCGCGAGCACAACATCGGCGTCAGCGTCAGCGCCACGAACCCCGACAGCAGCACCGACACCGCCACCGCGATGCCGAATTCGTTGAACAACCGCCCGATGCGGCCGGTCAGGAACGCCACCGGCACGAACACCGCCACCAGCGTGAGCGTGGTGGCCACGATCGCGAATCCGATCTCGGAGGCGCCATCCACCGCGGCCTTGAACCGCGGCTTTCCCATCTCGATGTGGCGATGGACGTTCTCGAGCATGACGATGGCGTCGTCCACCACCAGCCCGATCGCGAGCACGAGCGCGAGCAGCGTCAGGATGTTGAGGCTGAAGCCGAGGAAGTACGTGGCGGTGAACGTGCCCACGATCGACACCGGGATCGCCACCGCCGGAATCAGCGTGGCGCGCAGCGAGCGCAGGAACAGGAAGATCACCAGGAACACGAGCCCGATCGCGATCAGCAGCGACAGCACCACCTCGCGGATCGAGTCGCGGATGAAGGTGGAGGAGTCGTACGCCATCTCCAGCTTCATGCCGGCCGGCAGGTCGGCGCGCAGCGCGGGCAGCGCCTTGCTGACGGCGTCCGCCACCTCGACGGTGCTCGCCTTCTGCTGCTTGACGATCCCGAGCCCCACCGCCGGCACGCCGTCGTAGCGCGCGACCGAGCGCTCGTCCTGGGCGCCGACGCGCACGTCCGCCACGTCCGACAGGTGCACGGGGGCGCCGTTGCGCTCGGCCACCACGATCTTGGCGAACTCGTCCGGCTGCGCCAGGTCGCCGTGCGTGTCCACCGAGAACTCGCGACCTTCGCCTTCGATGCGTCCCGAGGGGATGTCGGCGTTCTGGGTGGCGAGCGCGTTCTCGATGTCGGACACGGTCAGCTGGTAGGCCGCCATGCGGCGCGGATCGAGCCACACCCGCATCGCCCACTCGCGGTCGCCGCCGATCACCACCGCGCCCACGCCGTTCAGACGCTGCAGCTTCTCCTTGAGCACGTTGTGCGCGAGGTCCGCCAGCTCGAGCGTGGAGTAGCGCGTGCCGTCGAGCGCGAGCCAGATGATCGGCTGGGCGTTGACGTCCTGCTTCGCCACCACCGGCTCGTCCACCGCGGTCGGGAGCTGGCCGCGCACGCGCGACACGCGGTCGCGCACGTCGTTGGCCGCCTGGTCCACGTTGCGGTTGAGGTTGAACTCGACGGTGATGGTGCTGGTCTGCTCCTCGGACGACGACGTGATCAGCTTCACGCCCTCGATGGTCGAGATCTGCTCCTCCAGCACCTCGGTGATCTCGGTCTCCATCACCTGCGCCGAGGCGCCGCGGTAGAACGTCGAGACGCTCACGATCGGCGAGTCGATGTCCGGGTATTCGCGCACCGGCAGGAACGTGAACGCGATCACCCCGAACAGCAGCAGGGCGAGGCTCATCACCGTCGCGAGGACGGGCCGCTGGATCGAGACTTCCGAGAGCTTCACGGCGCCCCCGCGCCCGCCACGGGTTCGCCCGCGCCGGGCACCGGCACCACGTGCGCGCCCTCGTAGAGCTTCTGCTGGCCGGCGCGCACCACGCGCTGCCCGGAGACGAGCCCGTGCACCACCTCGACCTCCGCGGCGCTGCGTGTGCCGAGCGTGACCGCCGCGCGCGTCACCGTGCTGTCTGGCTTCACCACGTACACGAAGCTCTGGTTGCCTTCGGCGAACACCGCCTCGTCCGGCACCACCAGCGCGGACGGCCGTTCGGCCAGCGTCACGGCCACGTCGGCCGACATGCCGGGCCTGAGCACGCGTCCGGAATTGGGAATCCTCGCCACGAGCTGCACCGAGCGCGTGTCGGGATCGATCACCGGGTCCACCACCGAGATCCTCCCGGCGAACGTGCGCCCCGGGAACGCCGGCACCGCCAGCGCCACGGGCGTGCCGATCTGCAGGTGCGCGAGGTAGCGCTCGGGGGCGGGGAACGACACCTTCATTTCGTCCACGCGCGCCAGATCGGTCACCGGATCGCCGGCATGCAGGTAGGCGCCGGGCGACACGCGCCGGCGTCCGACGAGCCCGGGCCACGGGGCGCGGACGTGCATCTGATCGAGCCGCGCCTGCGATGCGGCCAGGTTGGCCTCGGCCACGCGCAGCGCCGTGCGCGCGTCCTCGAGCTGCTGCTCCGAGATCAGCTTGTCGGTCGCGAGCTTGTCGGCGCGCGCGAGGTTGGCGCGCGCCTGATCGCGCTGCGCGCCGTCGCGGCCGACCTCGGCCGCCACTTCGCGGTCGTCCAGCTTGGCCAGCAGCTCGCCCTGGCGCACCGCACGGCCCTCCTCGAACGGCAGCGCGGCCACGATGCCGCCGACCTGGCTCGACACCTCGACGATGTCGGCCGCCTCGAGATTGCCGAGCGCGTGGAACTGGTCGCGCACCGCATGCGCCTGAACGTCCGCGACCTCGACGGGCGTGGGCGGCATCTGCATGCCGCCGCCCGGACCCGCGCCGCGCGCCTTGCCGCGCGCCGAGCCGACGCATGACGCGAGCGGCAGGCAGAGGAGGAGGACGAGCAACGCGTGCGGAAGGGCAGGACGGGTGGGGCGAAGGGAGGGGATCATGGCCGAAGGATAGCCATTCCCCGGAGTCAGGGCGAGCGGCGGCTGACGACCGCCGCGAATCGCCGCGCGGACGCCGGAACGCCGCGCCCGGTGCCGACCCGGGCCGGGGCCGTGGTCAGAAATCGCGGCGGGAGAGCAGGGGGCACGGCCGGGTTCGCTCCCCCTCCGGCGGCTCCGGGCCTACGCCTTGAACCACACGCGCTGCACGAACCAGAACGCCCCGGCCGCGATCACCACGCCCGAGCCCGCCCACACCAGCCGGCGCGCGGCCATTGGACCGGCGCGGCGCGCCAGCGCCACGATCGGCACCACCGCGAGCACGATGCACGCCTGGCCGATCTCGACTCCGACGTTGAACGCGGCCAGCGCGATGCCGAGCGAGCCGCGCGGCAGCCCGAATTCCTGCAGCACGCCCGCGAACCCGAAGCCGTGCACGAATCCGAACGCGAACGCCAGCAGCGCGCGCACGTCGCGCGGGCGCCGCGCGGCCAGCAGGTTCTCGATCCCCACGCACACGATCGAGAGCGCGATCGCGGGCTCGATCACGCGCGGCGAGGGGTGCACGAGCTGCAGCGCGGCCAGCGCCAGCGTGATGCTGTGCGCCAGCGTGAACGCGGTCACGATCTTCAGCAGCCGCGCGAGCCCGCCGCCCAGCAGCAGCAGGCCGACGATGAACAGGATGTGATCGGGCCCGATGAAGATGTGGCGGATGCCCTGCAGCACGAACGTGCGCGCCACCGCGAGCGCGCTCTGGCGCGGCGTGCCGTCGCTCCACGCGACCCGGGTGTGGCGGTGGTCCAGCAGGTCCTGCACGCGCAGCGTGCCGCCGGCGTAGACGTTGAGGAACGTCTCGTGCAGCGGATCGTACGGGAACAGCGGTCCCTGGAGCGCGAGCGCGTGCGCGGCGCCGGGCGAGAAGAACTCGAACACCAACAGCTTGCGGTCGGGCAGCGCCGACCGCGAGGTCCACCGCGGACGCACGCGGGCGCCGTCGGCCGTGAGCTGCAATCGCCGCTCGAGCACGGCGTGCAGCGCCGCCGTCCGCGCGCGCGCCACGTTCGCGTCCAGCAGCGCGGTCGGATCGGGCAGCCCCGCGTCGTGCGCGAGATCGACGACGTGCGCCATCACCCGCCCGTCGATGCCGCGCGGG
>DASSIN010000055.1:0-2706 GCA_035691845.1 Candidatus Eiseniibacteriota bacterium
GTGGTGCCGACCGCGGCGCGCCCGTCCAGCTCGGCGCGCAGCGTGCGCACGTCGAGCGACACCTCGGGCAGCTTGAGATCCATCGCCTCCAGCGCGCCGCACACGATTTCGGCGACGGCCAGGTCGCGGTACCATTTGCGATCGGACGGGATCACGTACCACGGCGCGTGCGCGGTGCTGCAGCGCTCGAACGCGATCTCGTAGGCCCGGCGGTAATCGTTCCACCGCGTCCGCTCGGCCAAGTCGCCCTCGTTGAACTTCCAGTGCTTGTGCGGCTGCTCCAGCCGTTCCAGCAGCCGCTGGTGCTGCTCCGCGCGGCTGATGTGCAGGAAGCACTTCACCAGTTTCGTGCCGGACTGCTCCAGGTGCCGCTCGAAATCGTTGATGGCGTCGTAGCGGCGCTTGAGGTCCGCGCGCGGCTGGAGCGCGTGCACGCGGGCCGCCACCACGTCCTCGTAGTGCGAGCGGTTGAACACCGCCACCTCGCCCGCCGCCGGCGCCACGCGATGGATGCGCCACAGGAAGTCGTGCGCCGCCTCCTCGGCGGTCGGACGCTTGAACGAGGTCACGCGGCAGCCCTGCGGATTGAACGCCGTCATCACCTTGCGGATGACGCCGTCCTTGCCGGCCGTGTCCATGCCCTGCAGCACCAGCAGCAGCGAGCGGCGCTGGCCGGCGTACAGCCGGTACTGCAGCGCCTCGAGCCGCTCGAGCAGCCTGGCCAGGCGCGCGGCCGCTTCGCGCTTGTCGCGGCACCCCGGCGTGGCGCGCGGGTCGAGCCGGTCGAGCCGCACGGCGCCACGCACCATGAGACGATGGTCCAGGGACTTCACGGTGACGGATTCTCGCGATCGGTTCGCACGTGCCACTCCGGGGAAGGCGGAACCCTATCACGCCGGACGCCCCAATCGGGTGCGTCGTGCCGGATGCGCCCGGCCGGCCGCGGGCGTTAGACTGCCGCGTTCGTTCCGCTCCCCATCCGCATCCGGAGGTCCCACGTGAATCGCCTGGTGCCCGCGCTCGCCCTGCTCGTCGCCGCCGGTCTGCCGGCCGGCTCCTACGCCGCCCCGCCCGCCTACCACGTCGTGCGCCGTATTCCGGTGGGCGGCGAGGGCGGCTGGGACTACCTCACCGCCGACCCCGCGCATCACCGCGTGTTCGTGTCGCGCGGCTCGCACGTGATGGTGCTCGACGCGAGGAGCGGCGCGGTGGCCGGCGACATCGGCGACACGCCGGGCGTGCACGGCATCGCGCTCGCGCCCGAGCTCGACCACGGCTTCACCAGCAACGGCCGCGACTCGTCGGTGACGATGTTCGATCTCACCACGCTGAAGACGCTGCGACGCGTCCATCTCGATCAGCGCGGCCCCGACGCCATCGTCTACGACGCGGTGTCGAAGCGCGTGTTCACGTTCAACGGCGGCAGCAACTCGACCACCGCGCTCGACGCGAAGTCCGGCGACGTGATCGGCACGCTGCCGCTCGACGGCCGCCCGGAGTTCGCGGTGTCGGGCGGCGACGGGCGCATGTTCGTGAACCTCGAGGACTCGAGCGCGGTGGTGGCGTTCGACGCGCGCACGCTGAAGCCGATCGCGCGCTGGCCGCTCGCGCCCGGCGATGGCCCGTCCGGGCTCGCCATCGATCGCGCGCACCACCGGCTGTTCTCGGGCTGCCACAACCGCATCATGGTGGTGATGGACGCCGACAACGGCCACGTGGTGGACACGCTGTCGATCGGCCAGGGGGTGGACGCCACCGCGTTCGATCCCGGCACGGGACTGGCGTTCAGCAGCAACGGCGACGGCACGCTCACCGTGGCGCACGAGGATTCGCCCGATCGCTTCACCCCCGTGGCGCAGGTGCCGACCGAGCGCGGCGCCCGCACGATGGCGCTCGATCCGGACACGCACCACGCGTTCCTCGCCACCGCGCAGTTCGGGCCGCGGCCGGACCCCACCCCCGACAATCCCCGGCCGCGACCGCCGATGGTGCCCGGCAGCTTCGTGATCCTCGAGGTGGCCCCGTGACCTGGAGCGGCGTTTGATCCCGGCGACCGGCGCGGCGTCGGCGGACACCCCGCCGCGCCGCATGCATCGCGTCGCCATGCCGCTGCTCGTGGCCACCTGCCTGATGCCGTCCGCCGCCCGCGGGGCGACGCCGCCCGACACGCTGACGCTCGAGCGCGTGATCGCGTTGGCGCGCGAGCGCTCGCCCGACGTCCGCCCCGCCGGCGCGGCGCTGCGCGCGGCGCGCGAGGACTCGGCCGCGAGCGCCTCCAACGCGCGCCCCCAGCTCGCGCTCAAAGGGGGAGCGATGGTTCCGTACGACTACGATCCGGTGGTGACCAACTTGGGCGAGTACCACGCCCAGCTCGGTGTGGAAGTGCCGCTCGCCGACGCCGGCCACAACCGCCGCGAGCGCCGCCGTGCCGCGCTGGCGGCCCGCGCGGCGCTGGAGGACCTGGCGCAGTCGTCGCGCGACTCCGGCGTGCACGCGGCCGAGAGCGCGCTCGAGATGCTGCGCCAGCAGGAGACCGGGGCCGCGCAGCGCGAGGCGATGGCGTGGGTGGATCGCATGACGGCGCTGGTGGGCGCGGGCGTGCGCGGCGGCGTGCGGCCGCGCGCCGACGCGGCGCGGCTCGAGATCGAGCGCGACGAGCTGGTCGCGACGATGATCGAGACCGGCGAGGCGCGCGCCGCCGCCGCG
>DASSIN010000056.1:0-9300 GCA_035691845.1 Candidatus Eiseniibacteriota bacterium
GGCGCGGTGCGCGTGGTCACCGCCACCGGACATCCGGCGGCCGTCGAGCGCAGCGCGCGCGAGGCCGGTTTCGAGATCGCCGGGGTGTCGGCCTATCGTGACCACCACGCGTTCACGGCCGCCGAGGCAGGGCGCGAGCGGGCCGCGGCGCGGGCCGCCGGCGCGCGCGTGCTGATCACCGCCAAGGACGCGGTGCGCTGGCCGCGCGTGGCGGACGAAGGCGACGTGCGCGTGCTGGAGGTGCACTGGCGCTGGGTGTGCGGCGGCGAACGGGTGGAGCGCATGGTGCGAGGCGGAGGCGGGGCGTGAGCGACACGGACGTTCTGGTGATCGGCACCGGCATCGCCGGCCTGACGCTGGCGCTGCGCTGCGCGGCGTGGGGCACGGTGCGGGTGCTGTCCAAGCGCCGCGCCGAGGACAGCAACACCAACTTCGCGCAGGGCGGCATCGCCGCGGTGTTCGGCGCCCACGACTCGTTCGCCGACCACGTGCGCGACACGCTGCGGTGCGGCGCGGGGTTGTCGGACCCCGAGGTGGTGCGCACCGTGGTGCGCGAGGCGCCGGAGCAGGTGCGCGAGCTGGAGCGGCTGGGCGTGCCGTTCACGCTCGAGCGCGGCCACCTGGCGCTCGGCCGCGAAGGCGGCCACTCGCACCGGCGCATCGTGCACGCCTCGGACTTCACCGGCCGCGCCATCGAGCGGGCGCTGATCGAGCGCGTCGCGGCGCATCCCAACATCACCGTGCTCGAGGAGCAGCTGGCGGTGGATCTGATCATGGCGTCGCGCATGCATGGCCGCCGCGACGGGCGGCCGGTGGCGCGCGATCGCTGCTGGGGCGCGTACGTGATGGACGTGCGCGACACCCGCGGCACCGAGCCCGCGCACATCCGCCCCGTGACCGCGCGCGTCACCGTGCTCGCCACTGGCGGCTGCGGCAAGGTCTACCTGTACACCACCAATCCCGACGTTGCGACCGGCGACGGCATCGCCATGGCGTGGCGCGCCGGCGCCACCGTCGAGAACCTGGAGTTCGTGCAGTTCCACCCGACCTGTCTGTTCCACCCCCAGGCCAAGTCGTTCCTGCTGTCCGAGGCATTGCGCGGCGAAGGCGCGGTGTTGCGCACGCTGGACGGCACGCGCTTCATGCCCGCGATCCATCCGCAGGCCGAGCTGGCGCCGCGCGACGTCGTGGCGCGCGCCATCGACCGCGAGATGAAGCGGCGTGGCGACGCCCACGTGTGGCTCGATATCAGCCACCGGCCGGCCGCGCGCGTGAAGGCGCGGTTCCCGAACATCGCGGCCGAGCTGGCGCGCTACGGATTCGACCTGACGAAGCAGCCGATCCCGGTGGTGCCGGCGGCGCACTACATGTGCGGCGGCGTCCGCGCCACGCTCGCCGGGCGCACGTCGGTGCCGGGGCTGCTCGCGATCGGCGAGACCGCCTCGACCGGGCTGCACGGCGCGAATCGGCTGGCGAGCAACTCGCTGCTGGAGGCGCTGGTGGCGGCGCACCACGCCACCGGCGAGGCCAGGCGCGTGATGCGCCGCACGCCGCGCCCGCCGCGCGCCGAGCCGTGGCGCGCGCACGGCATGCGCCCGTCGCTCGAGAGCGTGGTGTTCGAGCACAACTGGGACGCCGTGCGGCGCGCGATGTGGGATCTGGTCGGGATCGTGCGCACCGATCAGCGCCTGGCGTTCGCCTCCCGGCGGCTGGCGGTGATGTCCGAGGAGATCCAGCACGACTACACGCGGCTCAAGCTCACGCGCGATCTGGTCGAGCTGCGCAACATCGCGCTCGTCGGCCGGCTGATCGTGGCGTGCGCGCGCGCGCGGCGCGAGAGCCGCGGGCTGCACTACAACCTCGATCATCCGCGCCCGATCGCGGCGTTCGCGCATCCGACCCGGCTCACGCGGCGCGCGGGGCGCGACCCGCTTGCCGCCCGCGCATGGCAGCCCCTATAGTCGTTCGTCCGTCGAAAGGAGGGCGCGCGATGGGCTCCGAATGGTCGTTCTGGGACGCGGTGGACCGCATCCGTGACCAGGATCCGCGCTTTCGGCGCGAGGCGTACGGGTTCGTGGTCGCTGCGCTCGGCAACGTCGTCGAGACATTGCCGGAGGAGCGTCGCCAGGATCCCGTGCGGCGGCACCTGACGGGCGAGGAGCTGGTGCGCGGGGTGATCGCGCTCGCGCGCCGCGAATTCGGCGCCCTGGCGCCCACGGTGTTCGGCGAATGGGGCGTCACCCGCGGCGAGGACATCGGCGAGATCGTGTTCCAGCTCGTGGGCGAGGAGCAGCTCTCGGCCCGCCCCGAGGACACGATCGAGGCGTTTCGCGGCGGCCCGGATCTGCTCCAGGCGCTGGCCGCGCCGGGACCGTCCGGCCCCGGCGTGCGGGCGCGGGGAGGCGCCGGGGGAGCCACGCACTGAAGGCCTGGCTCAGGCTGCTCGGCGCGCTCCGGCCGTATCGCGCGCGGCTGCTGCTGGCGCTGGCGTGCATGGTCGTGTACGCCGCCGCCAACGCCGTCGTGCTGGGGCTGATCGTCCCGTTCCTGCAGGTGCTGTTCGGCCAGGCGCACGCGGCGCCGGGCTCGCCCGCCCCGCACGGGCTCGTGGCGCCGGTGCAGGCGTGGGCGCGCGGCTCGATGGCGCACGCCTCCTCGCTGGTCGCGCTCGGCCGCATCTGCGTCGTCCTGCTGATCGTGTTCCTGGTCAAGAACGCGGCCGACTACCTGCAGGGCTACCTGATGGTGACGGTGGAGCAGGGCGTGATCCGCGATCTGCGTGCGCGGCTGCACGCCCATCTCCAGCGCCTGTCGCTGGCGTTCTTCCACGAGCGCCGCACCGGATCGCTGGTGTCGCGGCTCACCAACGACATGGAGTTCCTGCGCGCCTCGATCGCCTCGGGCGTTGCCAACCTGGTCAAGTCCGGACTCACGCTGCTGGTGGCGCTGCTGATCGCGTTCCAGACCTCGTGGCGGCTGGCGCTGGTGTCGCTGCTGGTGGTGCCGCCGGTGGGGCTCACGCTGGCGCGCATCGGCCGGAGCATGCGCTCGCGCTCGCTGCGCGCGCAGGAACGGATGGGCGACATCACCGGACTCGTCACCGAGACGCTGTCCAGCGCGCGCGTGGTGAAGGCGTTCGGGATGGAGGACTACGAGCGCGCGCGGTTCACGCGCGCGAACGACGGCTACTACCGCGCGTTCACGCGCCTGCGGCGGGTGTCGGCCGCCGCCGCGCCGCTGAGCGAGTTCGCCGTGGTCGCGGTGGCGGTGGGGATCCTGTGGTTCGGCGGGCGCGAAATCTTCGTGCACCACACGTTGGGCTCGGAGCAGTTCGTGCTGTTCGTGGTGGCGCTGCTCACCACGGTGTCGCCCATCAAGGCGATCGCCGAGGTCAACGCCAACGTGCACCAGGGGGTGGCCGCCGCCGAGCGCATCTTCGGCATGCTGGACACGCCGCCCGACATCGTGGACCGCCCCGGCGCGCGCCCGCTGCCGCCGTTCCGCGACTGCGTGCGCTACGACCGCGTGAGCTTCGAGTACGACGCCGGCCGGCCGGTGCTGCACGACGTCTCGCTCGAGCTCCGACGCGGCGAGATCGTGGCGTTGGTGGGCTCGAGCGGGGCCGGCAAGAGCACGGTGATGGACCTGTTGGCGCGGTTCTACGACCCCACCGCCGGCCGGGTGACGATCGACGGCATGGACGTGCGCGATGCCACGCTCTCCTCGCTGCGGGCGCAGCTCGGGATCGTGACGCAGGAGACGATCCTGTTCCACGACACCGTACGCGCCAACATCGCCTACGGCTCCGCGCACGCCGGCGACGCCGCGGTGCGCGCCGCGGCCGAGGCGGCCCACGCGCACGGGTTCATCGAGCGCCTGGCCGAGGGCTACGACACGGTGATCGGCGAGCGCGGGGCGCGGCTGTCGGGCGGCGAGCGGCAGCGCATCGCGATCGCGCGCGCGCTGCTCAAGAATCCCCCGCTGCTGCTGCTCGACGAGGCCACCTCGGCGCTCGACACCGAGAGCGAGCGGCTGGTGCAGGACGCGCTCGAGCGGCTGATGCACGACCGCACGGTGCTGATCATCGCGCACCGGCTGTCCACCGTGCAGCACGCCGACCGCATCGTGGTGCTCGAAGGCGGGCGGATCGTGGAGACCGGCACGCACGGCGAGCTGATGGGCCGGGACGGCCTGTACCGCCGGCTGTACAGCCTGCAGTTCGCGGCCTGACCGTGGCGCCGCGCGCGCGCGCCGCGGACGCCGGCGACCCCCGCCGGATCGCGGTGCTGCGTCTGTCCTCGCTGGGCGACGTGATCCTGACGCTGCCGTGCGTGCAGGCGTTGCGCGCCGCCTACCCTGCCGCCGAGATCGCGTACTGGACCAAGGAGGAGTACGCGGGCGTGGTCCGGCACGAGCCCGCGCTGACGCGCGTGCGCGCGCTCGAGAAGGACGCGCGCCGCGTCGAGGACCTGGTGTCGATGAGCGCCGAGCTCGAGGACAGCGATCTGATCGTGGACCTGCACGCCAGCCTGCGCACGCGCGTGCTCACGTTCCGGCAGCAGGCGCGCGTGCTGCGGGTCAAGACGCGGCGGCTGCAGCGTTCGCGCTGGGTACACGCGCGCTGGACCGAGCCCGCGCCGCTTCCGCACGCGCTCGAACGCTACGCCGCCACGCTGGCGCCGCTCGGGATCGCGGTGGATGGGGTGCCGGCCGTGCACGTGGACGAGGTCTCGGAGCGCTGGGCCGCGGACTGGCTGGCGTGGGCGGGGGCCGCGCCGATCGCGCTGTGCCCGGGCACTGCGCACTTCACCAAGCGCTGGCCCGAGCGCCACTGGCTGGCGCTGCACGACCGGCTGCGCGCGGCGGGCGTGCCGCTCGTGTACTTCGGGCTGAAGCGCGAGTTCGATGACGTTCCGGCGTTGCGTCAGCGCATCGCGGACGATCCGGCCGGCGCCCGGATGTGCAGCGAGCCGCTGCCGCGGATCGCGGCCGCGATGGCGCTCTGCCGGGCGGCGGTGTCGAGCGATTCCGGGCTGATGCACCTGGCCGCCGCCCGCGGGCTGCGCGTGGTGGCGATGTTCGGCAGCACCGCGCCCGAGCTCGGCTTCGCGCCCGCGGGCGACGGACACGTCGTGCTGTGCCGCCACGAGAAGTGCCAGCCCTGCACGCTGCACGGCCGCGAGGAGTGCCCGCTCAAGCACTTCCGCTGCATGGAGCTGCTGGAGCCCGAGACCGTGTGGGAGGGCCTGCGACAAGTGGGCGCGGTGTCGGGGTGAGAAATGCGAAAGGCGAAGGGCGCTGATAGGGAGAGCGTCGGTGCAAAGATTCGCGGCCACGCGGATGTCATCCAGTTGTTCTGCCAACTCGCGCTAGCGCGAGTTGCGCCGGAATGGCGATCGCCGTCCCCAGCGATGGTGGTCGTCGCGAACTCGCCAGGTCTTGCGTCAGCGAAGTGGGTGCGACGCGCGAAACCGGTGTGGTACAAGAGAGCTGAACATGATTGCCTCCGAGGTGCGCCCCTGAAGAAGGATGGACGTCGTGGGCGCCACGGCTTTGCGTCACTGCCCCGATTCGGAACTGTTGCAGCGCCTCGCGACCCATGTCGCGCTGGATCGGCGGCTCACGGCGGAAGTTCTCGCCCTGATCGGTGAGGTCGACGCGAGGCGACTGTACCGGGGCCAGGGCTACGCCTCGATGCACCTGTACTGCATCCGCGAGCTTCACTTCTCGGAATCCGGAGCGTTCCGGCGCATCACGGCGGCCCGCCTGGCCCGTCACTTTCCGGACATCCTGGGCGCGATCGCGGACGGTCGGTTGCACCTCACGGCCGTGGTCGAACTCGCGCCGCGATTGAGCCCGTCGATCGGCAGCGAGCTGCTGGCCGCGGCCGAATACCGGACGCGCGCGGAGATCCAGCAGATGCTGGCCGCCCGGTTCCCGACCAGCGAGTCGATGCCGCTGGTCGTGGAGCAGCCGCCCGTCGCGCGGCCGCCGGACGCTCGGCCGCCCGCGGCGACGACTGGGTCGGTCGGGTCTGCGAGCGACCTCGGACGCGAACCGACCCCGGCCCGCGATCAGGGGGCAGGGACTCCTGTCATGGAGCCGTCACACCAGCTCGCGCCAGCGCGAGCTCCGCTCACCGGCGTTGTGTCGCTCCCGTCCGTCGCGCCCATCGCACTCGAGCGCTTCAGCCTGCAGCTGTCGATCGGCAACGCCACGCGGGAGAAGCTCGAGCACGCGCGCGCGCTGCTGAGCCACGCGCTTCCCGGGGGCGACCTGTCCCAGGTGCTGGACCGCGCCCTGGACGCGCTGATCGCGGACCTCGAGAAGCGCAAGTTCGGGGCGACGACGAAGCCGCGCGCGCCACGCGAGGTGGCGAGCGCCAACCCGCGGTACATTCCGTTCGCCGTTCGCCGGGAGGTGTGGCGCCGCGATGGCGGGCGGTGCACGTTCGTAGGCGAAAGCGGGCAGCGCTGCGAGATGCGACGCTTCCTGGAATACGACCACGTCACACCTGTCGCGCACGGCGGCCTCGCCACCGTTGACAACCTCCGACTGCGCTGCCGCACGCACAATCAGTTCGACGCCGAGCAGGTGCTGGGGCGCGCGCTCATGGCGCAACGACGCAGTTCCTCGGTACCAGGCCAGGCCGACAAGGGGGACGCATCGGTCGCATGATGCTGATCGCGCTTGTGCTCGCGGTATGGCCTTCACCCGAGGTCCGTGACAGCGTCCTGATCGCCAGGGTGCAAGCGGCTTCGTGCCGGCAGGTGGACTCGACGCTCGCCGACGTCCCGATCGGGCGCTGGCTGCACCACGTGCTGGGACCACGGGTCGAGGTCGACTGGTCCGTTGACGATTGCGGCGAGCAAGCCGCGAGCGACACCTCGTTCCTGTGTGTGACCGCGCACGGCATCCTGCGCCCGGGAGTGTCGGTGACCATCAGCATCCTCGTGGGTTCTGGCGAAATGCGGGGCCTTCACCTTGGATTCTGGTGGGCATCCGTGGATGGACTCGGGCCGGATCTGTGGACCAGCCGCCTGGGCGACGTGCCGGAACTGATCGCTCGAACACATCGTCGGGGAGACGAGCGCTGATCCGGCGCCGGCAATCGACTCGATTGTCACGCCATCGCAACGCCCACTCGCGCCAGCGCGAGTGGGACCGTGCTCCGAGCGCGGGCCCGAACGCCATCGCAACTCCCACTCGCGCCAGCGCGAGTGGGGGGCCGTTCGGCGGTGCGCTTGAGCACCCGCAACCGCACCGCCTATAGTCGCGGGCTCGCATCCGTCACCGTCCCCTTCCCGGAGTTCCCGTGGCCGAGACCGACGCCTCCAAATCGTTCGTCGAAGAGCTGACCGACCAGTCCGACGACTTCTCGCGCTGGTACACCGAGGTGGTGCGCAAGGCGCAGCTGGCGGACTACTCGCCGGTGCGCGGGTGCATGGTGATCCGGCCGTACGGGTTCGCGCTGTGGGAGCACATGCAGGCGGCCCTGGACAAGCGCATCAAGGATACCGGCCACCAGAACGCCTACTTCCCGCTGCTGATCCCGGAGAGCCTGCTCAAGCTCGAGGCCGACCACGTCGAGGGGTTCGCGCCGCAGGTGGCGTGGGTCACCCACGGGGGCGACGAGGAGCTGGAGGAGCGGCTGCTGATCCGGCCGACGTCCGAGGCGATGATCGGCCACATGTACGCGCGCTGGATCGAGTCGTATCGCGACCTGCCGGTGCTGATCAACCAGTGGGCCAACGTGATGCGGTGGGAGAAAGTGACGCGGCTGTTCCTGCGCACCGCGGAGTTCCTGTGGCAGGAGGGGCACACCGCGCACGCCACGGCGGACGAGGCGCGCGAGGAAGTGCTGCGCATGCTCGAGGTGTACCGCGAGTTCGCGGAGACCGAGCTGGCGATGCCGGTGTGGGCGGGGAAGAAGAGCGACGCCGAGAAGTTCGCGGGCGCCGAGGAGACGTGGTCGATCGAGGCGCTGATGCGCGACGGCAAGGCGCTGCAGGCGGGCACGTCGCACTTCCTGGGCCAGCACTTCGCCAGGGTGTTCGACATCACGTTCCAGGACGAGAACGGCGTGCGCCAGCACGTGTGGCAGACGTCGTGGGGCGCGTCCACGCGGCTGATCGGCGGCATCATCATGACGCACGGCGACGACCAGGGCCTCAAGCTCCCGCCGCGCGTGGCGCCGGTGCAGGCGATCGTGGTGCCGATCTGGCGCAAGCCGGAGGAGCGCGCGGCGGTGTCGGAGTTCGTGGCGCGCGTGAAGCAGGCGCTGGCGGGGCGCGCGCGCGTGTCCGTTGACGACCGCGACCAGTACACGCCGGGGTGGAAGTACAACGAGCACGAGCTGCGCGGCGTGCCGGTGCGGCTCGAGGTGGGCCCGAAGGACGTGGCCAAGTCCGCGGTGATGAGCGTGCGGCGCGACACGCGTGCGAAGGAATCGATCCCGCTCGACCAGCTGGCCACCCGGCTGCCGGCGCTGCTGGACGAGATCCAGCGCGCGATGTTCGAGGCGGCGCGGCAGTTCCGCGACGACAGCACCGCGACGGCGACCGATCTCGCGGGGCTCGAGGCGCACTTCGCCGAGCGCCGCGGGTACGTGGCGGTGCCGTGGGACGGCTCGGCGGCGTTCGAGGCCGAGGTCAAGGCGCGCACGGGCGCGACGCTGCGCTGCGTGCCGAAGGATCCGGGCCCGCTCGCCTCGGTGGCGCGGCCGGGCACGCGCGTGGCGCTGTTCGCCCGGGCGTACTGATCGCGTGGTGGCGCGCCCGCCGGCCGACGCGCGGCGGATTCTGATCCGGCTGCCGAACTGGCTCGGCGACGCCCTGATGAGCCGGCCGTTGCTGCACGCGCTGCGAGCGGCCTTCCCGGCGGCGGAGATCCGCGCCATCGGTCCGGGTCCCCTGCTCGAGCTGCTCGCGGCGGAGTGCGCGTTCGATCGCGGGCTGCCGTGGCCGGCGAGCGGGGGGGCGCGCGCGGCGCTGGCGCGCGCGCTGGCGGCATGGGGGCCGGACGTGGCGCTGGTGCTGCCGCCGTCGTTCTCGAGCGCGTGGTTCGCGCGCCGGACGCGGGCGCAGGCGCGAATCGGGTTCGCGCACGAGGGCCGCAGCCTGCTGTTGACGCACGCCGTTCGACGCCCGGCGCGCGGCGAGCGGCACCAGTCGCTCGAGTACCTCGATCTGGCGGCCGCGCTGGGGCAAGGCAGCTCGCCGTCGGGACCGTGGCCGGGGCGTCCGCCCGCGATGGCGCTGCCGCCCGAGGCGCACGCGCGCGCGGCGGAGTTGATCGCGG
>DASSIN010000057.1:0-7745 GCA_035691845.1 Candidatus Eiseniibacteriota bacterium
GGCAAGGGCGCGAAGGCGCCCGCCCGCGCCAAGCCCCGCGTCCGCGCGGCCGCGCGCGGAGGCCGGCGACCGGCGGCACGCCGCAGCCGGTAGTCCGACACCACCACCGACCAGGAGACCGAAGTGCCGCTCGAGCGCACTCTGTTCATCGTCAAGCCCGACGCCGTGGAACGGCGTCTGATCGGCCGCATCCTCGCGCACGTGGAGGAGCAGAGCTTCCGGATCGTCGAAGCACGCTTCGTGCGGCTGCAGCGCGAGGAGGCGCAGACGTTCTACGCCGAGCACCTCGGCAAGCCGTTCTTCAACGACCTGGTCGAGTTCATGACCTCGGGGCCCGTGTTGCTGACCGTGCTCGAGCGCGACAACGCGGTGGCGAAGCTGCGCGAGGTGATCGGCGCCACCGACCCGGGAGAGGCGGCGCCAGGCACGATCCGCCGGCTCTACGCCGAGAGCAAGGGCCGGAACGCCGTGCACGCCAGCGACAGCCCCCCCAGCGCCGAGCGGGAGGTCAAGCTGTTCTTCGGGGTCGCTGCGCTGGCGAGATGAGGCTTCATCCGGCCCGGTCGGCCTCGGGTTTGGCTAAGGCCGGCCGCCGCTGGCAATTGCGCCCTTCCAACTCATTGTGATAGCTTGGCAAACGTCTTGGGTCCCGCGCGAGCGGGCTTTCTCATGTCCGGATTCGTCCTCGATCTCGCAACGCTTCGCCCCGGCGCCGAATGGCTGGAGGTGGAGGCGGGGGCCCGGGAACTCGATCTGTCGGAAGAGCAGTGGCCGGGCCCGATTCGGGGGCGACTGCGGGTGGACAGGACGGGCGACCGCGTCACCGTACACGGCACCGTCTCCGCCACGGCTCGGCTGGAGTGCGTGCGGTGTCTCGAGCGCTTCGATCCCGCCCTCGAGGTCCCGCTCGACGTGTTCGCAGACCGGTCAGGGACGGGGCGTCACCCGGAGGACGAGGAGGTCCTCGAGCGCGACCACGAGATGGCATTCCACGATGGCCGGAACCTCGACCTGCGCGATTTCGCGCGCGAGGCCCTGCTGCTGGAGGTGCCGATCACGCCGCGATGCCGTGAGGACTGCCGGGGCCTGTGCCCGCAGTGCGGCGCCAATCTCAACGAGGGCTCCTGCCCTCACGTGAGCGTCGCGGCGCACGCGCCGCACCACGACTGATTTCAGGAGGATCGCATGGCGGTTCCCAAGCGGAGGCATTCCAGCACGCGCGGCAAGAAGCGTCGCACGCACTGGAAGCTCCAGCACCCGGGGCTGAACATCTGCAGCCAGTGCAGCGGGCCCAAGCAGCCGCACCGCATCTGCCCCAATTGCGGCCACTACGACCGGGAAGAGATCGTCCCGCCGCGCGAGTAACGCGCTTGTCCATGCCCCGCGCGCCGCGACGCCTCACCGCCAGGGTGGCCGGGCGCCGCGCGCCTTCCCGCTCCGGCCGGACTGCGTGAGCGCCGTTCCCCGCATCGGGATCGACGCCATGGGCGGCGACCACGGCCCGCTCGCCGTGGTCGAGGGCACCGTGCGCGCCCTGCGCGAGAACCCGAACCGGTTCCAGATCGTGCTGGTCGGGGACGAGGCCGAGATCCGCGCGGCGCTGAAGAAGGCGCACGGCCACGACCTGCCGATCGAGGTGGTGCACGCGCCCGAGCGCATCGAGATGGCCGAGAAGGCGGTGGCGGCCGCGCGCCGCCGGGGCGCCTCCTCGCTCGGCGTGCTCACCCAGCTCCACAAGGACGGCCGCGTGGACGCGATCTTCAGCGCCGGCAACACCGGCGCCGTGGTCGCCACCGCGCTGCTCGGCCTCGGCCGGCTGGAGTCGGTGTCGCGCCCCGCGCTGGCGGCGTTCATGCCCAATCCCGCCGGCGGCGGCACGGTGGTGCTCGACGTGGGCGCCAACAACGAATGCCGCCCCACGTGGCTGGTGCAGTTCGCGCACATGGGCTCGGTGTACGCGCGCTACCTGCTGGGCCGCGACAACCCGCGCGTCGGGCTGCTGTCGATCGGCGAGGAGGACACCAAGGGCAACCAGCTGGTGTTCGACGCGCTGCCGCTGCTGCGCCGCGCCCAGCACCTCAACTTCATCGGCAACGTCGAAGGCCGCGACGTGTTCAAGGGCACGTGCGACGTGGTGGTGACCGACGGGTTCACCGGCAACGTGGTGCTGAAGACCGCCGAGAGCGTGGTGAGCCTGCTCGTGACCAAGGTGCGGCAGGAGGTGGCGAGCGATCCGCTGGCCAAGCTGGGCGCGTTGTTCATGAGCCCCGCGCTGCGCCGGCTGCAGAAGCAGATCGACTGGGAGGAGCACGGCGCCGCGCCGCTGCTGGGCGTGGACGGCGTGTGCTTCGTGGGGCACGGCGCCTCCAGCGCGCGCGCGATCCGCAGCGCGATCCGCACGCTCGCGCGCTTCGTCGAGGAGCGCGTGAACGAGCACATCCGCGAGGAGATCCAGGCGGACCATGACAGCGCAGCCTGACGCCGTGCGCGGCGCCACCATCGTCGGCACCGGCATGTACGTGCCCGACCGCGTGCTCACCAACCAGGACTTCGAGCGCATGGTCGAGACCTCGGACGCGTGGATCCGCGAGCGCACCGGCATCCGCGAGCGCCGCATCGCGGCGCCCGATCAGGCGTCGTCGGACCTGTCGGTGATCGCGGCGCGGCGCGCGCTGGAGATGGCGGGGATCACCCCCGACCAGGTGGATCAGATCATCGTCGCCACCACCACGCCCGACCGCATCCTGCCGTCGTGCGCGTGCACCGTCCAGGCCAAGCTCGGCGCCACGCGCGCCGCGGCCTACGACGTGTTCGCGGCATGCACCGGGTTCATCTACGCGCTCGGCATCGCGCGCGCGGTGATCGGCACCGGCATCGCGGACACCGTGCTCGTGATCGGCGTCGAGGAGCTGTCGCGCATCGTCGACTACACCGACCGCAACACCTGCGTGCTGTTCGGCGACGGCGCCGGCGCCGTGGTGATGCGGCCGTGCGAGAGCGGCCAGGGCATCCTGTCGGTGTCGATCCACAGCGACGGCGTGCTCGGCGACCTGCTGGAGGTGCCGGCGGGCGGCTCGCTCAAGCCGGCCTCGCACGAGACCGTGGACGCCAAGGAGCACGTGATCCGGATGCGCGGCAAGGAGCTGTTCAAGGTGGCGGTGCGCGGCATGGAGGATTCCTTGCGCCAGGCGCTCGATTCCGCCGGCCTGACGCCCGCCGACCTGGATCTCGTGATCCCGCACCAGGCGAACCAGCGCATCATCGACGCCACCCGCGAGCGGCTGGGGTTGCCGGCCGACAGGATGGTGCTCAACATCGACCGCTACGGCAACACCTCGTCCGCCTCGATCCCGATCAGCCTGGACGAGGTGGTGCGCGCGGGCCGGCTGAAGCCCGGCGATCGCGTCGGGTTCGTGGCGTTCGGCGGCGGCGCCACGTGGGGCGCCACCGTGACGCGCTGGACGCTGCCGGTGCGGCATGACGATGCGCGCGCCGAGGTGGCCGGCGCCGCGCACGGGAGCGGCGCGTGACGCCGGCGTTCCTGTTCCCGGGACAGGGCTCGCAGCAGGTCGGCATGGGGGCCGCGCTGGCCGAGCGGTTCCCCGAGGTGCGCGCGCTGCTGGCGCGCGCGGATCAGGTGCTCGGGATCCCGCTGTCGCGCCTGATGCGCGAAGGGCCGGAGCCCGAGCTGCGCCGCACCGTGCACGCCCAGCCGGCGCTGCTCGTGCACGGCGTGGCGGCGTGGACGCTGCTCGATCGCGCCGGCGTCAAGCCGGCGTTCGTGGCCGGCCACAGCCTGGGCGAGTACTCGGCGTGCGTGGCCGCGGGCGCGCTGGCGTTCGAGGACGCGCTGCGCCTCGTCCACCGGCGCGGCGAGCTGATGGAGCGGGCCGGGATCGAGCATCCCGGCACGATGGCGGCGATCCTCGGCCTCGACGCCGCCGCGGTGTCCGCGGCGTGCGCGGACGCGAGCGAGGCGGGCGTCGTGGTGCCCGCCAATCTCAACGCCCCCGGGCAGATCGTGATCTCGGGCGATGTCCCGGCGGTCGAGCGCGCGTGCGCGCTGGCCGAGCAGCGCGGCGCCCGCCGCACCGTGATGCTGCCGGTGGCGGGCGCGTTCCACTCGCCGCTGATGGCGTCCGCGGCCGCCGGGCTGGGCGCGGCGCTGGACGCGGTCGAGATCCTGCCCGCGTGCTGTCCGGTCGTGGCCAACGTGTCGGCGGCGCCGGTGGCGGAGCCGGCCGCGATCCGCGACGCGCTCGAGCGCCAGCTGCTCGGCGCCGTGCGCTGGGAGGAATCGATGCGGTTCCTGCTCGGCCAGGGCGTGCGCACGTTCGTCGAGGTGGGCGCGGGGCGCGTGCTCAAGGGACTGTTGCGCGGCGTGGACAAGCACGCCACGTGCTGGAACGCCGAGGACCCGGAGTCGCTCGAGGCCGCGCTCGCCGGGCTCGAGGCGGCGCGCGGCACCGCCAGCGCCGCGGGAGGCAACGCGTGACGCAGGGACTCGAACGCCCGGCCGTGAACCTCGCGCGCGAGCTGGAGGGCCAGGTGGCGTTCGTCACCGGCGGCGCCGCCGGCATCGGGCTCGCGATCGCGCACGCGCTGGCCGCGCGCGGCGCCACGGTCGGCATCTTCAACCGCGACGCGGCGCGCGCCGCCGCGGCGGTGGCCGGGATCGAGGCCGCGGGCGGGCGCTCGCGCGCGTTCCCGGCCGACGTCGCCGACACCGCCTCGGTGGACGGCGCGTTCGAGCGCGCGCTGCAGGAACTGGGGCGCGTGGACGTGCTCGTCAACAACGCCGGCGTCACCCGGGACGGCGTGTTCGTGCGCATGAGCGACGCCCAGTGGCAGGCGGTGATCGACACCAACCTGGCGGGCGCGTTCCGCTGTTGCCGCGCGGTGGCGCGGCCGATGATGAAGGCGCGCTACGGCCGCGTCGTCAACATCTCGTCGGTGGTGGGCCTGATGGGCAACGCGGGCCAGGCGAACTACGCCGCCTCCAAGGCCGGGCTGCTCGGCCTCACGCGCTCGCTGGCGCGCGAGCTGGCGTCCCGCAGCATCACGGTGAACGCCGTGTGCCCCGGGTTCATCGACACCGACATGACCGCGGCGCTGCCCGAGGCGGCGCGCGCATCGCTGCTCGAGCGCATTCCGCTCGGTCGGCTCGGAGCTCCCGCGGAGGTGGCCGACGTGGTCGCGTTCCTGGCCTCGCCGCGGGCGTCGTACGTCACCGGCCAGACCTGGACGGTGGACGGCGGCATGGTGATGGAATGAAGCAGGCAGTGACTCGAACCCACAGGAGGTGAACACGTGGCGACCTTCAGCGAAGACCGTGTGAAGGAGATCATCGCGAAGGAGCTCGAAGTGGATTCCGCGCAGCTGACCCAGGACGCGAAGTTCATCGAGGACCTGGGCGCCGATTCGCTCGACATCGTCGAGCTGGTGATGGCGCTCGAGGAGGAGTTCGGGCTCGACATCCCGGACGAGGACGCCGACAAGCTCAAGACCGTCGGCGATGCGATGAACTACCTGAAGCAGCACGCGACCGCACAGTAATCGCGCCGACGCCCGGCCGGACGCCCGCCTCGCTGCGGGCCACGGCGCGGCGCGCGGCGCGAGGAGAGGCGCATGCAACAGTCCACACAGCGGGTGTTCGTGACCGGCACCGGCGTCATCTCGCCGCTCGGCCTCGACACCGAAACCTTCTGGACCCATCTCGTCGCCGGTTGCTCGGGCGCCGGTCCCATCACGCGTTTCGACGCGTCGGCCTACCACACGCGGTTCGCGTGCGAGGTCAAGGGGTTCGCGCCGGAGCCGGCCATCGACCGCAAGGACGCCAAGCGGATGGACCGCTTCGTCCAGTTCGCGGTGGTGGCCGCCGGCGAGGCGATCAAGAGCGCAGGGCTCGATCTCGAGCGCGTGAACCGCGACCGCGTCGGCGTGATCATCGGCTCGGGCATCGGCGGCATGGAGACGTTCGAAGCCCAGCACTCGGTGCTGATCGAGAAGGGGCCGGGGCGCGTCAGCCCGCTGTTCATTCCCATGATGATCTCGGACATGGCGTCCGGTCAGGCCTCGATCCAGTTCGGCCTGAAGGGACCCAACTTCTGCACCGTGTCGGCCTGCGCGTCGGGCGCTCACGCCATCGGCGAGTCGCTCCGGCTGCTGCGCGCGGGGGACGCGGACGTGATCATCGCGGGAGGGTCGGAAGCCACCATCACGCCCATGGCGCTGGCCGGCTTCAGCAGTCTGCGCGCGCTCTCCACCCGTAACGACGACCCGCAGCATGCCAGCCGTCCGTTCGACCAGGAACGCGACGGCTTCGTGATCGGCGAAGGCGCCGGCGTGATCGTGCTCGAGACCGAGACGCACGCCCGGCAGCGCGGAGCCACCCTGTTGTGCGAGCTCGCCGGCTACGGCGCATCGGCGGACGCCTTCCACATCACCGCGCCTTCGGAGGACGGCGAGGGCGCCGCGCGCGCGATGCTGCGCGCGCTCGACGACGCCGGCCTCGGCGCGGAGACGGTGGAATACATCAACGCGCACGGCACCTCGACCCCCGCCGGAGACCCGGTGGAGGTGGAGGCCGTGAAGCGCGTGTTCGGCGGCCATGCCCGGAAGCTGATGATGAGCTCGACCAAGTCCATGACCGGCCACCTGCTCGGTGCCGCCGGCGGACTCGAAGCGGTGGTGTCGGCGCTCACCCTCACGCGCGGGATCGTCCCACCCACGATCAACCTGGAACATCCGGATCCCAAATGCGACCTCGACTTCGTTCCGAATCAGGCCCGGCACCGTCAGGTGCGGGTCGTCCTCTCGAACTCGTTCGGGTTCGGGGGGCACAACGTCACTCTGGCCATGAGGGCCGCTCCGTAGACCGCCCGCGGCGCCGCGGGGGACGGGGCCGCCGCCGCGGACCGCGCGGCGCGCCCCCGCCACCGACGCCGCGTTCCGCGTGGGCGCGAATGCTCGACCGGCTGCGCGCGCTGATCGCGCCCGCGCCGGCGGCGCCCCCCAGCTTGAGCGAGCAGGAGGCCCGCGCGCTGGCCGAGTTCCAGAAGCACTTCGGGATCACGTTCCACGACCCCGAGCTGCTGAAGCTGGCGCTCACCCACCGCTCGTACCTGAGCGTCACCGGGCAGGGCCCGCGCGAGTCCAACGAGCGCCTGGAGTTCCTCGGCGATTCGGTGCTGGGGCTCGTGACCAGCGAGTTCCTGTACCGCAGCCATCCCAACGAGCACGAAGGGCAGCTCACCAAGACCAAGTCGCTGCTGGTGTCGAAGGCGATCCTGTCGCGGCGCGCGCTGGCGATGGGGCTCGGACGGTTCGTGCTGATGAGCCACTCCGAGGTGGAATCGGGCGGCCGCCAGCGGCTGTCGATCCTGGCCGACGCGTTCGAGTCGGTGCTGGGCGCGGTGTACCTGGACCAGGGGTTCGAGCCGGCGCGGCAGTTCGTCGAGCACCACCTGCTGCGCGACACGCGCGAGATCACGCAGGACAAGCGCCACACCAACTACAAGAGCCACCTGCAGGAGTACGTGCAGAGCACGTGGCGCACGCACCCCGTGTACCGCATCCGCAGCGAGATCGGCCCCGACCACTCGAAACATTTCCTGGTCGAGGTGCTGGTGGGCAAGCGCGTGCTGGGCGAGGGGCGCGGGCGCAACAAGAAGGAGGCCGAGCAGGCGGCGGCCCGCGACGCGCTCGAGGGCGCGCGTCCCGAGCGGCCCGCGCGCGACGCGGCG
>DASSIN010000058.1:0-7762 GCA_035691845.1 Candidatus Eiseniibacteriota bacterium
CGCCGGCGGCGCGCTCGGCGGCCGCGAGCCGCGCGCGCACGCGCGCCGGGCGGTCGCTCGTGAACCGCTCGACGAACCGCCGCGACAGCAGGCCGAGCGTGGTGCGGATCGTGCGCAGCACCTTCATCTTGCTCTGGCCCACGCGCTCGCCGTAGTCGAGCACGAACCCGATCTCGGTGGCGCGCACCCCGAGCGGGCGCAGGCGCAGCAGCAGGTCCATCACCGCCTCGAACCCGCGCGCGGTGCACAGCGTGTCGCCGTAGGCGAGCCGCGCGCGCTGCAGCAGCGGCACCCGGTAGGCGCGGAAGCAGCACGTGTAGTCGCGCACGCCCGGAATCGGGAACATGCCCTGGAACACGAGCCGGCCCACGTCCGACAGCGCGCGGCGGTAGCCCGGCACCCCGCGCACCTCGGAGCCGCCGCGGTAGCGCGAGGCGATCGCCAGGTCGTGGTCCGCGCCGAGCGCGGCGACCAGCGTCGGAATCAGCGCCGGCGGATGGGTGTTGTCGGCGTCGAGCGTGACCACGACGTCCTCCGGGCCGGCATGGTCCAGCACCCAGAAGATGCCGGTCTTGAGCCCGGCGCCGAGCCCGCGGTTCCCGGCGTGGCGCAGCACCGTGAGCGGCAGCCGGCCGCCGGCGTCGGCGATCGCGCGTTCGGCCGTGGCGACGGTCGCGTCGGTGCTGCCGTCGTCCACCAGCACGGCGTGGTAGTCGGCCTCGCGCCCGCGCACGGCGTCCGCCAGCGCGGCCAGCGTCGGGCCGATCACGCGCTCTTCGTTCCACGCCGGAAGCACCACCCAGATCATGCGCGCTCCGTGATCGCCACCCGCGGCCGGCGCGGGCCGCGGCGCCGCGCGGCGCTCATGCCGTGGCGTGGCGAGGCTCGGCCGACACGCCGGCCGCCGCGGTCTCGCTGTCGAATTCCGCCATCATGCGCGAAACCACCTGGCAGCACGAGTTCCAGGAGTTGATGTTGGGATACACCTGCGCCGTGCACGCCAGGTACAGCCGGCCCGGGATCACGGACGTGGGCGGCCGCAGGCGCGAGTAGTGGAGCGTCCAGATCGGCTCGACGAACGGCGCCCGGAACAGCACGTGATCCACGATGTGGTGCTCGGCGCCCGGGAACAGCGCGGCCAGGTCGGCGCGATGGCGCGCGCGGATCCGGTCTTCGGACTCCGCCCACAGCGCCCCGTTGCGGTGCGTGTAGTTCATCAGGTAGTTCACGTGCATGCCGCCGGCGCGCTCGGGCGGCACCAGGTTCGACATCGCGATCAGCCCCTGCGCCGTGGCGCCGCTGTCCACGATCGGCATCCAGTAGTAGGACGTCAGCGGCCGGTCGGTGACGACGATGCTGCTCAACACGCCCTGGTAGTCCACCTGCAGCCGGGCGAGCGCCGGCGGCAGGCGCAGCCCCTCGCTCATGCGCTGGAACTGCGGCAGCGGTGAGGTGACCACCACCGCGTCCCACGGCTCCAGCGTGTCGTCCTCGAGCCGCAGCGCGATCGCGTCGCCACGCGGCTCGAGCGCGCGCACGCGGGTGCGCAGCCGGATCGCGACCCCGAGCGCGCGCAGCCGCCGCTCGAACGCGTCGATCAGCGTGCGGTAGCCGCCGGTCAGGCAGCCCTTGGTCTCCGGCGCCGCGGACGACTTCTCGCGGCTCATGCGGCTCGACAGCCACAGCGCCGGGATGCCCGGGTACTGGTCGCCGATCTTGGCCTCGAGCAGCGGCCGCCACAGGATCTGGAACACGCGCTCGCCCACCTGCGCGCGGACCCAGTCGCCGACCGCCACGCCGTCGAGCGCGGGATCGAGTCCGCGCAAGCGCGTGCGCAGGCCCATCACGCCGAGCCGCAGCCGCTCGCGTACGGTGAGCGGCGAGAACCGCATCAGGTCGAGCGCACCGTCCAGCGGGTAGACGCGGCGCTGGTACATGAATCCCATGTGCGTGCGCTTCCACTGCAGCTCGGACCCGAGCCCGAGCTCGCGGATCAGCGCCACCAGCTCGGTGTCGGTGGGAAGGATGCAGTGGTAGAAGCGCTCGAGCTCGTAGCCGCGCCACGAGAACGTGGTCCCGAGCCCGCCCAGGACGTCCTCGCCCTCGAACAGCGTGACGCGATGTCCCCGCCCGGCGATGCGCAGCGCGCTCGCCAGGCCGGAAATGCCTCCGCCGATGATGGCCGTCTTCAGCGACATCGCTCCTCGTTGGCCCGTGGCGCGGCGGCCGGCCCGCGTCATCCGGGGGGTATCGGCACGACACCCGGCGGACTTGGGGGCGGGTCCGCGCGTCACCACGCGACCACGTTACGGTCGTATGGTGACGCGCGGCAACCCGCTCCGGCTTGGATGCGACGACGGGCCCGCCGCGTCCCGGCCCCGTCCAGACGGTGCGCCTTGCCGGAAATCCGGCGCGCGCGCTAGCTTTCGCCGCCATTCCGTCGCGCGTGCGGGCGCGCCGCGACGGCCGCCGGCGTCCCGGAGAATCCTCGTGATGTCTCGCAGCGCGGTGCGGAGCATGCCGTCGGCGTCGTGGGCGTTCGTCCTCGCCGTGCTGGCGCTGCTCGCGGTGCGTGCCATGCATCTCACGGGTCCCCTCGACGATCCGCACTCCTGGCGGCAGTGCGACACGGTGTGGATGTCGCGCACGTTCGCGCGCCACGGCATCGACGTGCTGCATCCGCAGGTGTGCTGGCTCGGCGGCCATCGCACGCTGATCTTCGAGCTGCCGCTGGTCGAGGCGATCACCGCGCTGCTGGAGCGCGCGTTCGGGATCGCCGACGTGTGGGACCGGCTGGTGGGGCTCGCGTTCTACCTGGTCGCCACCGTGTACTTCCACCGGATCGTGCGCGCGGTCACCGGCCCGCGCCCGGCGCGGTTCGCGACGCTGGCGTGGCTGGCGCTGCCGCTGTCGCAGTTCTACTCGCGCGCGGCGCACGTCGACTTCGCCGCGGTGGCGTTCACGCACGCGCTGGTGTGGCACGCGCTGCAGGCGGTGCGCCGGCGCTCGTGGTGGCACGCGCTCGGGGCCGGCGTGGCGGGGGCGCTCGGGGCGATGATCAAGGCGCCGGACCTGCTGCCGCTGCTGCCGCCGCTGCTGCTGGTGTGGCTGGCGATGCCGGACGTGCCGAACCTCGCGCGGCTGGCGCTGGCGGGGCTCGTCACCACCGGCGGCTTCGCCGTGTGGCGGCATCACGTGAACGCCGTCAACGCCGCGGCGCCGGACTGGTCCTTCCTGCCCGGGTACTACAAGGAGGTGAACCCGTGGTGGTGGTACTTCGGGAACTGGGGGCAGCGGCTGGAGCGCGCGGCGTGGGTCAGGCTCGCGCGCCGGCTGGCATTCGACGTGGCCACGCCGTTCGGCGCGATCGTGGCGGTGGCCGGGCTCACGTGGCGCCCGTGGCGCAACGGCGGACACGCCGCCCACGACGCGCCGCGCGCGGTGCCGTTCCTGCTGGCGTGGGCGCTGGGGTCCGCGCTCTACCTGCTCGTGTTCTTCCCGCTCAACGTGATCCACAACTACTACCAGATCCCGTTCGTCGCCCCGGTCGCACTCGCGATCGGGCTCGGGATCGACCGGCTGATGTCGCGCCCCGTGGTGGGCGGGCTGGTGCTGGTCGCGTTCGTGGCCGGCTGCTTCGCCACGATCCGCGGCCTTCACTACTACCGCGTGGACTGGCGGCGCGTGGAGGCCGGCCGCGCGATCGAGGCGCGCACGCGCCCTGGCGATCTCGTGATCGCGGCCGACGAGGACGCGGGCTACTCCGATCCGCGCCTGCTCGAGCGCGCCGACCGCGCCGGCTGGTCCGTGGCCACGCCCGACCTGACGCCCGACCGCGTGCGGCGTCTCGAGGCCGCCGGCGCGCGCTGGGTGGCGGCGGTGACGGACACGGCGCGCGCCTCGATCCCACCTGCCTGGCTGGCGCCGGGCGAGGTGGCGGCGGTGCCGCTCGCGCGCCACGGCGAGGCGCTGGGCACGCTCCATCTGTACGACCCCGGCCGGGTGCCGGCGGGCGCGCGATGAGTCGCCCCGAGGCTACGGTCAGCGTGGACGTGGATCCCGTGGACCTGCACCTCGCGGGCTACGGCGTGCGCGGCGTCCCACCCGATCCGCTGGTGTATCAGCGCGCGCTGCCGCGCCTGCGCGAACGGCTGCGCGCCGCCGGGGTGCGGGCCACGTTCTTCGTGGTGGCGCGCGACGTGGTCGCGCATGCCCCGGCGCTGCGGTCGCTGGTGGAGGACGGGCACGAGATCGCGAGCCACACCGTCACCCATCCGCTCGCGCTCACGCGACTGCCCGATGCCGCGCTGGACGCGGAGCTCGTCGGCTCGCGCCGCGCGCTCGAGCAGGCGCTCGGGCTCACGGTCGTCGGATTTCGCGCGCCCAACTTCGACGTGGACGCGCGCGTGCTCGCGCGCGTCGCGGCGGCGGGCTACCGCTACGATGCCTCCGACTACCCGTCGCCGGTGCTCGTGGCCGCGCGACTCGCGCTGGCGGCGGCGAGCGCGCGCCCGGGCGAGGTGCTGCGGATGCGGCTGCTGCCCCGTTCGCTGGCGCGACGGCCGGGGCGCGTGGCCACCGGCGCGGGGGAGCTGACCGAGTTCCCACTGTCGGTGACGCCGGGCGTCCGGCTCCCCGTCTATCACACCCTGCGCTACATGACCGCGCCCGACGCGTTCCGCGCGCGGCTGGACGGGTTCGCGCGCCGCGGGGAGCCGCTGTCCTATCCGCTGCACGCGGTGGACGCGCTCGGCGCGCGCGAGGACCGGGTGGACGCGCGACTGGCGCGGCATCCCGGCATGGCGTTGCCGCTGGCCGACAAGCTCGCCATGCTGGACGACGTGCTGCAGTCGATCGCCCGTCGCTTCGATGCGCGCCCGTTCGCCGAGCGCGTGGCGGGGAATGGGCCGGCGCCGGCCGGCGTATGAGGGCAGATCGCGACATGGGCCGCACACGAGGAGGACACGTGGACGCTCGAATCCTGGCGATGCTCGCGTTGTCGCTGGTGGCAGGCGTCGCCGCGCTGCCGGCCGCCGCCGATCCGCCGGCGGTCACCATCTACAGCCACGACCTGGCGTTCGTGCGCGAGACCCGCGCGCTGCAGCTCGGCGCCGGCGACACGGCGCGCATCGAGAACGTGCCCGACCGGCTCGACTTCGGCTCGCTCCGGCTCGTGCCATCGACCGGGCGCGTGGTGCGGCTGGCGTGGCGCAGCGACGTGCCGGAGGGCGAGGACGTGCTGCAGCGCGCGCTCGGCCGCCGCGTGCGCGTGACGCTGCGCGGCGAGCGCACGGTGGAGGGCACGCTGGTGTCGGCCGACGGCGCGTGGCTGCTGGTGCGTGCCGACGACGGTTCGCTGCACACGCTGGCGCGGGGCTCGGTGGACGACGTGGCGTTCGCCGGCGCGCTAGCGGGCTCGCCGCTGCGCCCGGCGCTGGAGGCGGTGATCGAAGGCGCCCCCGGCGGCCGCACCGACGCCACGCTCGAATACCTGACCGGCGGGCTGTCGTGGAGCGCCGAGTACACGCTCGTGCGGCGCGGCGAGAACGAGGCGGAGTGGTCGTCGCGCGTGGTGGTCCAGAACGGCTCGGGCGTGAGCTGGCCCGTGACGCGGCTCCAGCTCGTGGCGGGCGAACCCCACCGCGCCGGCCCGGGTCCGGTGCCGCTGCGCGCGATGGCGATGGCGGCACCGATGCAGAAGCTCGAGGAGCAGCCGTTCTCCGAGTACCATCTGTACACGCTCGACCGTCCGGCGCTGCTGCGCGACCGCGAGAGCCAGAGCCTGGTGATGCTCGAGCCGCGCCGCGTCCGCATCGCCACGCGCTACCTGTACCGCGACGGCGACCCGGGCGGCGTCACGGCGCAGATCGTGGTGCCCGACACGCGCGCCGCCGGGCTGGGCGTGCCGCTGCCCGCCGGCCGGGTGGGCGTGTACGAGCCGGCGCCGGCGGGGGGCGACCTGTTCGCCGGCGAGAGCTCGATCCCGCACACGCCCGAGGGCGACACGCTCACGATCGACGTCGGGCGCGCGTTCGATCTCACCGCGACGCGCCGCGTCACGCTCGACCGCCGCATCTCCGATCGCGAGCGCGAGACCACGGTCGAGATCACGATGCGCAACGCCAAGCGCGCGCCGGTCACGGTGACGATCGACGAGAGCGTGTCGGGCGACGTCGAGGTGCTGCGCAGCAGCCGCCCGGTGCTGCGGCCCGATGCCGGCACGCTGCGGTTCGAGCTGCCGGTGCCCGCCGGCGGCCAGGCGAGCGTGAGCTACACGGCCCGGTTCCGCAGTTAGCGACCGCGGGCGGCGAGGTGCGCCGGCGCGGGACGGACGCGGGCCAGGATCGCCTGGAACCGCGGGTCGTCGCGCAGCGCCGCGAACTCGGGCAGGGTGGCGGTCTCGGGATCCTTCCAGCCCAGCTCCACGCTACGCGCCAGCAGTCGCAGCCCCTGCTCGCGTTCCCCCCGCAGCGCGTGCCGGCGTGCGAGGTACTCGTCGCCCCAGTCGTTTTCCGGGTGCGACAGCGCCTCGCGCTCGACGCGGCTGGCATCCGCGCTACGGCCGGCGTGCTCCAGCGCCAGCGCCTCGAACGCGAAGAACTCCTGGCGTGGCTGGGTGGTGGCGGCGCGGTGGGCGGCATCCACGGCTCCGGCCCAGTCGTTCAGGCGGCCGCACGCCTGCGCCAGGATCCAGTTGGCGAATCCCATGTCGGGTGACAGCGCCAGCGCCTGGCGCGCTCGCAGCAGCGCCTCGGCCGGCCGGCCGAAGGTGCCGAGCGCGTCGCTCAGGATCACCAGCGTGACCACGTCGAGCCCGTCGAGCCTCAGCGCCGTCTCCAGATCCAGCAGCGCCGCGGTGGAATCGCCGAGCTCGCGCTCCGATTGCCCGCGCAGCGCCAGGATGTGGGCGCGCGCCCCCGGCGTCAGATCGTTGCGCTCGAGCACACGCGAGAACGCCTCGACCGCGGACTCGTTGCGGCCCTCGCGCCCCCGCACGGTGGCCGCGAACACGTCCGCCCACGGATTGCCCGGATCCACGCGCCGCAGGGTGTCGAGACTGGCTTCGAACTCCGCCTTGGTGGGAGCGTGCACGCCTTCGTCCCAGCCTGCGTGCATCCACGCCCAGGTGCGCAGCACGCGCGCCTCGGGGGCGTCCGGGAACTCGCGCACGAGCCGCGCGGTGGATGCGAGCGCGGTCGCCGAGTCGAACCGCCGCACCGCGCCCAGCGCCTCGCTCACCAGCGGCGACGAAGCCAGGCTGGGGTTCGGCACCGACGACATATAGTAGTCGTACTGCGGCTCGGTGCGGGCGTGCAGGGCGCCCGCCACCCGCGCCGCCAGGCGCGACGCCATGCCCGACAGCTCGGTGTCCAGCCCCTGCGCCACGTCGCTCCACTGCAGTTTTCCGTTGCGGACGTCGGTGAGGTCGAGACTGACGCGCACGAACTCGCCCGTGCGCACCAGCCGCCCGCTCACCAGCCATTGCGCGCCTCGGACGCGGGCGTCGCGCAGCGCGGCCGGCGGCGTGCTGCCCACCGGCACCACCGTCAGCGGCCGCGCCCGGGCCAGGTCCTGGGTCATGGTGCGCGCGAACGCTTCGCCGATGTAGGGCGCATCGCCACCCGCGCCGCGCGCGTCCAGCGGCGCCACCATGATGCGCGTGCCCGGTGCCTGCGGACCCCGCCCGCGCCACGGCAGCAGCCACGCGACCGCCACGAGCGCGACACCGGCCAGCGCGTACGCGGCGCGGTGGCGGCGCGCC
>DASSIN010000059.1:0-7361 GCA_035691845.1 Candidatus Eiseniibacteriota bacterium
GACGCCGGCGCCGAGCCGTGCGCGGCCGCGGTCGCGTGGGCCGCATGAGCGCGCGCGCGGCGGTGTCCGCCGCGACCGGCGCCGGGCGCTGACGTGTCGCACCTGCACATTCCCGACGGCGTGCTGCCGGTGGCGTTCTGGGCGCCGGCGCTCGCGCTGGCGCTGGTGCTGCTCGCGATCTCCGCGTGGCGCACGAGCCGCGCCGGACTCGCCGGCCACCGGCGACTCGCGCTGCAGGGCACGCTCGGCGCCATGATGCTGGCGGCGATGGTGCTGGAAGTGCCGCTCGGACCGATGGAGTACCATCTGACGCTGGCCGGGCCGATCGGCGTGCTGCTCGGGCCCGGGGCCGCATTCCAGGTGGTGTTCGTGACCAGTCTCATGCTGGCGTTCGCGGGGCACGGCGGATTCACGGTGGTCGGGCTGAACGCGCTCGTGCTGGGCGCCGGCGCCGCGCTCGCTTCGCCGGCGTTCCGACTGCTCGCGCGGCGCGTGAGCGCGCCGGCCGCGCTGGCCACCGCCACCGCCATCGCCCAGGCGGCGTCCGGGCTGCTGTGGCTCGGCGTCGTGGGCGGCGCGCTCCGGCTCACGTCCGTGTCCGCCGCGCGGCTCGGGCTCGTGGCCGGACTCGCGTTCCCGGTGTGGCTGCTCGGCATCGTCGCCGAGAGCGCGGTGGCGCTCGCGGCCGGGCGGTTCATCGCGCGGGTGCGGCCCGATCTGCTGCCGGCCCCGGAGCACGCGTGATCCGAACGCTGGTCGAGGTGGACTGGATCGCCACCGCCGGGCGCTCGCCGTGGCACCGCGCGAGCGGGCTCGCCAAGCTGGTGCTGGCATTCGTGCTGATCGGGCTCGCGATCGCCGCCCCGTCCCTGGCGCTGCTGCTGGCGCTGAACGCGCTGGCGTGGGTGCTGGCGGGAACCGCGCGGCTGCCGTGGCGCATGCTGCTGCTGGCCGCGCTCTATCCGCTGGCGTTCGCGCTGCTGTTCGTGTTCGCGCGCTGGGACGGCACGTGGCGCACGCCGCTGATGCTGGTGCTGCGGCCCGTCACCGCCAGCGCGATCGCCGTGTGGCTGGTGGGCACGACGCCCTATCCCGACCTGTTCGCGCCGCTGTCGCGCGTGCTGCCGGGCCCCGTGGCCGACGGCCTGTTCCTGACCTACCGCGCGGCGTTCGACCTGCTGGGCCGCACCGAGCGGCTGATGCGCGCCATCCACCTGCGCGGCGGCGATCGCGGGCCGCTCGCGCGCCGTCTGGGCGTGGCGGGCGAGGGGCTCGGCACGGTGGTGCTGTACGGGTTCGAGAAGAGCCAGCGCACATGGGCGACGATGCTGCTGCGCGGCCACCAGGGTCGCATCTGCGGATGCCGCCACTGGGCCGAGACCACGCGCGCCGACGGCCTGGTGGCGGTCGCGGGCGTGGCGGCGCTGGCGCTCGCGTTCGCGCTGTGGAGGATGCCGTGAGCGACCCGGTCGTGCGCGTGTCGTGCGTCCGGCACACCTATCCGGATCGCACCCAAGTGCACCTGTGCGGGCTCGACTTCGTGGTCGAGCGCGGCCAGCGCGTGGTGATCCTCGGCCCCAACGGCTGCGGCAAGAGCACGCTGCTGTTCCACATCCTCGGGCTGCTCGAGCCCGAGGAGGGCGAGGTCAGCGTGTTCGGCGTCCATCCCGCGCGCCAGTTCCAGCGCATCCGCGAGCGCATCGGGGTGCTGCTGCAGAACGTGGAGGAGCAGATCCTGGCGCCGACGGTGTGGGACGACGTCAGCTTCTCGCCGCGCGCCTACGGCCACCCCGCCGAGGAAGTCGAAGCCCTCGTGACGCGCGCGCTGGCCGAGGTGGGCATCGCGCACTTGAGCCACAAGGTGTGCCACCACCTGTCGGGCGGCGAGAAGCGCAAGGTGGCGCTGGCCGGCGCGCTGGTGCTCGAGCCCGAGCTGCTGGTGCTGGACGAGCCGTTCGAGGGGCTCGATCCCGCCTCGCGCAGCGATCTCGTCGAGCTGCTGAACCGCCTGCACCGCGAGCGCGGCGTGTCGATGGTGCTGGCCACGCACGACGTCAACGTGGTGCCGGCGATGGCGGATCAGGTGACGGTGCTGAAGCGTGGCGGCGAGATCGTGGCATCCGGCCCGCCGCGCGAGATCTTCCGCAACACCGAGCTGCTGCGCGCCACCAACCTCGAGCCGCCCCCGCTCGCCGATCTGTTCCGCCGGCTCGAGGCGCGCGGCATCGCGCTCGGCACGCCGCTGGGCGTTGAGGAGGCGGCGCGCGCGATCGAGGCGTGGGCGAATGCGGTGCGCGCCGAGCACCATCTGGGACCGCTGTTCGCGAGCGAGGGCTCGGAGCCGGCGCGGGGCGGAGGATGAGCGAGGACCTGTTCGGCCCGGCGCCGGCGCCTTCGGGCCGGGGAGGCCAGGAGGCCCCGCCCGCCTCGGCGCCGCTGGCCGAGCGCATGCGGCCGCAGAGCTTCGACGAGCTGGTCGGGCAGCAGGCGCTGTTCGAGCCCGGCGCGCCGCTCGCCCTCGCGCGCGACGGGAAGCTGATCTCGTCGCTGATCCTGTGGGGGCCGCCCGGCTCGGGCAAGACCACGCTGGCGCGGCTCGTGGCGCACACGGCCGGGATCCCGTTCGTGGCGTTCAGCGCCGTGCTGTCGGGCGTGCGCGAGGTGCGCGACACGATGGCGGCCGCCGTGCGCGAGCGGCGCCGCTCGGGGAAGCCGACGCTGCTGTTCGTTGACGAGATCCACCGCTTCAACCGCGCGCAGCAGGACGCGTTCCTCGCGCACGTCGAGCGCGGCGACATCATCCTGATCGGCGCCACCACGGAGAATCCGTCGTTCGAGGTCAACGCCGCGCTGCTGTCGCGCGCGCGCGTGGTGGTGCTGAAGCCGCTGGACCAGCCGGCGCTCGCGACGCTGCTCGCGCGCGCGCTGGCCGATCCCGAACGCGGCTATGGCGGGAAGCTCGCGGTCGACCCCGACGCCGTGGCGCTGATCGCCGCCAGCGCCGACGGCGATGCGCGCCGCGCGCTCACCACGCTCGAGATCGCGGCGGCGGCCGCCGGCTCGCGCGGGCCGCGCGCGCGGCTGGAGCTGGCCGACGTCAAGGGCGCGCTCGCGCGCAAGCACCTGGTCTACGACCGCGCGGGCGACGAGCACTACAACCTGATCTCGGCGCTGCACAAGTCGCTGCGCGACTCCGATCCGCACGCGGGACTCTACTGGGTGGCGCGCATGCTGGCGGCCGGGGAGGACCCGCTGTACGTCGCGCGCCGGCTGGTGCGGTTCGCGAGCGAGGACGTCGGCAACGCCGATCCGCACGCGCTGCCGCTGGCGGTGGCGGCGTTCCAGGCCTACCACCAGCTCGGCACGCCCGAGGGCGAGCTGGCGATCGCGCAGTGCGCCGTGTACCTCGCCACGGCGCCCAAGAGCAACGCCGTCTACGCCGGCTTCGGCCAGGCGCAGGAGGAGGTCGAACGCAGCGGCAGCCTGCCGCCGCCGCTCGTCATCCGCAACGCGCCGACCGGGCTGATGAAGTCACTCGGTTACGGCAGGGGTTATCGCTACGCGCCGAACGAGGAGGGCGGCATCGCCGATCAGGCGCACCTGCCGGAGGAACTCGCGGGCCGCCGCTTCTACGAGCCGAGCGATCACGGCTACGAGGCCGAGGTGAAGCGCCGCATGGCGGAGTGGGAACGGCTGCTGGAGGGCAAGCGCAAGCCGCCACCGTAGCGGCTCGCGCGGCGCGCGCCTTTCGGCGCTCGCAACTCGCGCCAGCGCGAGTTCAACCTTCGCGGATCGCGGCGAGGAACGCGTCGCCGTAGCGCGCGAGCTTGACCGGGCCGATGCCGGACAGCGCCAGCATCGCGTCCGGCGTCTTCGGCGCGTGCTCGGCCATCTGGCGCAGCACGGCGTCGCTGAACACGATGTAGGCGGGGACGCCCTCGGCGTCGGCCAGCCGCCGCCGCACCGCGCGCAGCTTCTCGAACAGCTGTGGATTCGCCACCGGGGCCGCCGCGGCCACCCGCGCTCCGCTGCCAGCGGCCGACGTGACGGTGACGCGCGCGACCAGGTCCTCGATCGAAGTGCCGCGGCACACGTCGCATGCGTCGCCGCAGGCGGCGATCTGCTCGTCGAAGTGGGCGAGGATCGCCTGGTGGCGGCAGCCGCCCCGGTCGACCATGCGGAACAGCTCCACCGTGCGGCGGCGCGTGTCGGCGCGCACCGCGGGGTCGGGGATGCCCTGCAGAAATGCGTCGTAGCCGATGACGTCCGCCCACGAGTAGAGCAGCACGCACCGGCTGTCGAGCCCGTCGCGGCCCGCGCGCCCGATCTCCTGGTACCACGCCTCGATCGACTTCGGCATGTCGCGGTGGATGACGTAGCGCACGTTGCTCTTGTCGATCCCCATCCCGAACGCCACGGTCGCGACCACCACGTCGGCCTCGTCGCGCGCGAATTGGTCCTGGTGCCGCTTGCGCACGTCGTCGGCCAGCCCGGCGTGATAGGGGAGCGCCTGCACGCCGTGGGCGCGCAGCCATTCGGTCAGGCTCTCGACCCCCTTGCGGCTCATGCAGTAGACGATGCCCGACTCGCCGGCGTTGGCGCGCACGATGCCGAGCACGTCGCGCCGGCTGTTGCGGCCCTCGCCCTTCTTGTGCGCGGTGATCTTGAGATTGCGGCGCAGGAACGAGCCGCGCCACACGAGCGGCGATCGCATCGACAGTTCGCGCACCACGTCGTCGGCCACCCGCCGCGTGGCGGTGGCGGTCAGCGCCAGCACCGGAATGTCGCCGAGCTGATCCCGCAGCCCGCGCAGCTGGCGGTAGGCGGGCCGAAAATCGTGCCCCCAGTGGCTGATGCAGTGGGCCTCATCGATGACCACCAGGCTGACGCGACACCCGGCCAGAATGTCGCGTAAAGACCCTTCGAGCCCTTCGGGCGCGACGTACACGATCTCCCACTCGCCGCGACGCAGCGCCGCGATGCGCCGGCGGCGCTCCTCCCACTCGATGCTCGAATTGATCACCGTGGCTCGGAATCCGAACCGCGCCAGCGAATCCACCTGATCCTTCATCAGCGAGATCAGCGGCGACAGCACCAGCACGGTGCCGGGCAGCATCTTGGCGGGGAGCTGGTAGGTGAGCGACTTGCCGCCGCCGGTGGGCATGATGCCGAGCGCGTCGTGGCCGGCGAGCACCGCGTCCAGGATCTCGCGCTGGCCGGGGCGGAAGCTGGGATACCCGAACACGCTCTCCAGCGCGCGTTGGGCGTCTTCGAAGCGTTCGAGCGCGGAGAACAGGGTCTCGGACACGGGCCTTCCGTGGGGCGTGCGCGGGGTGCGGGGTGGGCTGCCGGCACCCTACCGCGGCGCCGCACCCGCGGCAATCGCGATTCATCTGTGACGTGTGGCGCGGCGCCGCAGCCCGAACCAGGCGCGTGCCGGTTGGTCCGGAATCGGCGATCCGGCGCGTCCCCGGCCCGATTGACGGGCCGGGAGTGCGCGCCTAACGTGATGGGTTCGATCGTGCCATCCGGGGCGCGCGAGGGTCACCGCCGTCGCGCTGCGAGCCCCGAACCGTTCGCCGGAGACCCCCGAAATCCCATGCCGACCTCGCCTTCCGCCACCACCGACGCCGTGCTCGATGCGCTGCGCACCGTGCAGGACCCCGACCTGAAGCGCGACCTGGTCACGCTGGGAATGATCGAGGACCTCGCGGTCGGGGACGGATCGGCCCGCTTCACGCTCGTGCTCACCACCTCGGCCTGCCCGCTCAAGGAGCAGATCGAGGCCGAGGTGCGCGAGGCCGTGCTCGGCGTGCCGGGGATCGAGCGCGTGGAGTTCCGCACCATCTCGCGCGTGCGCAAGCCCAAGGATCCGATGAGCGAGCGCCGGGCGCTGCCGGGCGTGGCGCAGGTGATCGCGGTCGGCAGCGGCAAGGGCGGAGTCGGCAAGTCCACGGTGGCCGTGAACCTGGCGCTGGCGCTGGCCGCCACCGGCGCCCGGGTGGGGCTGCTCGACGGCGACATCTATGGGCCCAATCTGCCGCGCATGCTGGGCGTGCGGCGGCAGCCGGCGGTGCGCGAGAACCGCATCGTGCCGATCGAGGCGCACGGCGTGAAGTTCATGTCGATCGGGCTCCTCACCCAGCAGGGCGAGGCGGTGGTGTGGCGCGGGCCGATGCTGCACGGCGTGATCCGGCAGTTCCTGAACGACGTGGAGTGGGGCGAGCTCGACTACCTGATCGTGGATCTGCCGCCCGGCACGGGCGACGTGCAGCTGTCGCTGATCCAGACCACGTTCGTGGCCGGCGCGGTGGTGGTGACGACCCCGTCGGTGGTGGCGATCGAGGACGCGGTGAAGGCGGTGGACATGTTCGCCAAGCTCAAGGTGCCGGTGCTGGGCGTGGTCGAGAACATGAGCTACTTCGTGTGCCCGGAGTGCGGCACGCGCCACGCCATCTTCGGCGCCGGCACGGCCGAGGAGCGCGCGCTCGCGCTCGGGCTGCCGTTCCTGGGCGCCGTGCCGCTCCACCCGGACGTGCGCGCGGCGGGCGACGAGGGCCGGCCGATCGTGGTGTCGCAGCCGGACGGCGAGTACGCCGCGGCGCTGCGCCGGATCGCCGGCGCGCTGGCGCAGCGCGCGTCGATCCAGGCCGCGGCGGGGGTGTGATGCGCGACGGTGGGGGCGTGGTGCGCGAGGACGGGGACGTGGGCGAGGTGTACGCCGATCACGCGGCCACGACGCCGCCGGCCCCCGAGGTGCGCGCCGCGATGGCGCCGTGGCTCGCCGGGCTTCACGGCAACGCCTCGTCGGTGCACCACCTGGGCGAGCGCGCGCGCGATGCGGTGGAGACGGCGCGCGCGCAGGTGGCGTCGCTGGTGCACGCGCTGCCGGAGGAGGTGGTGTTCACCGCCTCGGGCTCCGAGGCCAACAACCTGGCGCTCAAGGGCACGCTCGCGCTGATGCCGCCCGACCGGCGGCGGATCGTGATCTCCGCCATCGAGCATCCGTCGGTGCTGGAGACGGCGCGCGCGCTGCAGGCGACGGGCGCGGGGCTCGACATCGTGCCGGTGGACGCCGGCGGCATCGTGGACCCGGACGACCTCGCGCGCCGGCTCGGGCCGGACGTGGCGATCGTGTCGGTGATGGCGGTCAACAACGAGATCGGCACGCTGCAGCCGATCGCGGACATCGCGCGCGCGGCGCGCGCGGCCGGGGCGCGCATGCACTGCGACGCGGTGCAGGCGGCGGGCCGGCTGCCGCTCGACTTCGCCGCGCTCGGGCTCGATCTGATGACGCTGGCGGCGCACAAGCTGGGCGGCCCGCTCGGCGCCGCGGCGCTGGTGGTGCGCCGGCGCACGCG
>DASSIN010000060.1:0-4965 GCA_035691845.1 Candidatus Eiseniibacteriota bacterium
CGCCGCGCGGCTGCCGGGCGGAAGCCAGACGTGACGCCGCGCGCGTTCGTGCTTGATCAGCTGCTGCGGGCGCAGCGCGGGCCCGCGTGGTCCGGGCCGTCGCTGGCGGAGGTGCTGAAGGACGTGGACGCCGGGCTCGCGGCGCGGCGCGTGCTGCCGAACGCGCACACCATCTGGGAGCTGGTGCTGCACGTCGCGGCGTGGGAGGAGATCGCGCTCAAGAGCCTGACCGGCCAGCGTCCCGAGGTGACGTCCGAGATCGACTGGCCGCCCGTCCACGCCACCGACGCGCACGCATGGAAGGAGGCGCTGCAGGAGCTGGAGCTGGCGCACGAGGCGCTGCGAATCGCGGTCGAGAGCCTGCCCGAGGACAAGATGGACCAGCCGGTGGCGGACAAGCTGACCGCCGCCGCGCTGCTGCACGGCGTCGTGCAGCACGACCTCTACCACGCCGGCCAGATCGCGCTGCTGCGCAAGGGGCCGGCGTGAGCGATCTGGAGCTCGACGTTCCGGCGATGGTGGGCGGAAGCGGAAAGTTCGAGAGCGCGCAGATCATCCTGCGGCTCTACGAGCTGCGCCGCGAAGCGCGGATGCGCGAGGCGCGCGACTGGTTCGTGGGCTGGGTGCCGCTGACGGTGGACGACGCGGTGGCGGCGTGGCGCGGCGCCGAGACGAGCCCCCGCTACCGGATGGTCACGACGTACTGGGACATGGCCGCCGCGCTCGTCAATCATGGCGCGATCGACGCGGCGATGTTCCACGACACCGTGAACGAGCACGCGTACGTGTTCGCGCGCCTGGAGCCGTTCCTGCCGGGGCTGCGGGAGCTGTCCGGAATCGGGGACTATCTCGTGCAGCTCGAACGCTGCGTGCTCGCCATGCCGCCCGCGCGGCTCGCGTGGACGCGCGGTCGGATCGAGCGCGCGCGGGAGCAGGAGCGCCAGCGGCGCGAAGGCGCGCCCGCGGGCTGATCGGCGGCCCCGCGCGCGCGCTCACAACGACAGCAGCAGTTGCTCCGATTTCACGGGCGGCGCGATCAGCGGCCCGGGTGGAGTCAATGGATGGCGGCGCGTGAGCGCGCGCAGCTGCTCACGCAGCGTCTCGTGGTCCTCGCGCGACAGGTAGGCGCGGCCGGCGTAGAGCCGCTGGTAGCGCGCGTGCTCATCGGGCCAGTCCCGCGCCAGATGCTCGAGGAAGTGCTCGCGCGTGCCGGGGCGCAGGTGGAGCAGCGTTCCCCACAGGTGGGTGGCGCCCGCATCGCGGGCCGCGCGCACCACGGCCGCGAGCTGCTCGGGGCGATCCGAGATGCCGGGCAGGATCGGCGCCATGCCGACGCCCGCGCGGATGCCACCGCGCACGAGCTTCGACAACGCGCGCAGTCGCGCCCTGGGCGGCGCGGTGCCGGGCTCGGTCCTGCGCCATACGCTCTCGTCCAGCGTGGGGATCGAGAAATTGACCTCGACGCTGGCGCGGCGCGCGCCTTCCTGCAGCACGTCGAGGTCGCGCACGATCAATGGCCCGCGCGTGATGATGCCGAACGGATTGCGATGCGCGGCGAGCGCCTCGAGACAGCCGCGGGTCAGACGGTAACGGCCTTCCAGCGGCTGATAGGGATCGGTGGCCGCCCCGACCACGACCGTCGGGCGCTTCCACGAGGCGCGCGACAGCTCCGCGCGCAGCACCTCGACGACGTTGACCTTGACGCGCACGCTGGCCCCGTAGCGGTCGTCCGACGGCCGGTCGGCCCGGCGTTCGAACGCCCGCACGTAGCAGAAGGTGCACCGGTGCGCGCACCCCATGTAGGGATTGAGCGACCATTCGAAGTCCATGCCCGACACACGATTGAGCGCGGATCTGCAGGGCTCTTCGAGGGCGTGGCTCCACATGGGGACGAGAGTAGCCGCTAGTGCACATGTGTGCAATATATTCGGTTCGCGATGGCTGAAGATCAGGTGACGGTGGCCGCCCCGGTCAGCGGCGCGGTGCCCGGCATCGTCAACTGAACTTGCACGGGCATCCGCCACCGCCAAGGCGGCCGCCGAGCAAACACCGTTTCCAGTGGAGGCGACGAGCGTGTCAGGGGCTCACGGGCAGTGGGTGCGTGAACGTGCGCCTGCGGTAGCGGCCTGGGCCCAGGGGAAGCGGTCCGGGGAGTCGACTCATTGATGTCGCATAACGGATATTATGTCAACTACCGCCACGCGGCGATGGCGTGGATCGCGGCTGGGGTCGCGCGGTGGCTCGAGGGCGCACGGCGCTCCCCCGGCGGTAGTTGCACATAATATCGGGGTGGGTGCTTGAAGGGGCTCCCGCCGGCCGCTTCGCGGCGGCGGGAACAGATCGCGCGACGAAACTACTTCGGTGCGACCACCAGATTGAGCAGCTTGTTCGGGACGAAGATCACTTTGCGCAGCTCGGCGCCGTTGACGTGGCGTTGGACGCCGGGGTCGGCCAGCGCGGCGGCCTGGGCGGCTTCCTGGCCGGCGTCGCGCGGCAGCGCCAGCGTGGCGCGCAGCTTGCCGTTGACCTGCACGGCCACCGTCACCTGATCCTCGACCACCAGCGCCGCGTCCCACGTGGGCCAGCTCGCGCGCGCCAGCGAGTCCGCGTTGCCGAGCCGGTGCCACAGCTCCTCGGCCAGATGCGGCGCGAACGGCGCCAGCAGCAGCGTGAACGGCTCCAGCATCGCGCGCGGGCGCGATCCGAGCTTCGTCACCTCGTTCACGAACACCATCATCCCGGCGATCGCGGTGTTGAACTTGAGCTCGTCCAGGTCGAGCGTCACCTTGTGGATCGTGCGGTGCAGCAGCCGCTGCGACTCGATGTCCGGCGCCGAGCCGTCGACGACCAGGGCGCCGTCCTCGTTCACGTACAGCCGCCACACGCGATCCAGGAAGCGCGTGATGCCCTCGACACCCTGCGTGCTCCATGGCTTGCTGGCTTCCAGCGGGCCCATGAACATCTCGTACAGGCGCACGGCGTCGGCGCCGAACCGGTCGATCATCTCGTCGGGGCTCACCACGTTGCCGGCGCTCTTCGACATCTTCTGGTTGTCGCTGCCGAGGATCGTGCCCTGGTGCAGCAGGCGCGGGAACGGCTCGGACGTGCTGACCACACCGATGTCGAACAGCACCTTGTGCCAGAACCGCGCGTACAGCAGGTGCAGCACGGCGTGCTCCGCCCCTCCCACGTACAGGTCGACCGGCATCCAGTAGCGCTCCTTCGCCGGATCGACCAGCGCGCGGTCGTTGTGGGGATCGAGGAAGCGCAGGTAGTACCAGCACGAGCCCGCCCACTGCGGCATGGTGTTGGTCTCGCGCCGCGCGGGCTTGCCGGTGGCGGGATCGCGGGTGCTCACCCAGTCGGCGAGCTTGGCGAGCGGACCCTGCGGCTCGCCGCTCGCGCTCGTGCCGCCCGGCCGGAATTCCGTGGTCTCCGGCAGCCTGATCGGCAGCATCTCCTCGGGCAGGGACTTCGGCGCGCCATCCACCCACACGATCGGGAACGGCTCGCCCCAGTAGCGCTGGCGCGAGAACAGCCAGTCGCGCAGCTTGTAGTTGACGGCCCTGCGTCCCCGGCCGGTCTGCTCCAGCCACGCGGTGATGGTCGGGATCGCCTGCGATGGCGGCAGGCCGTCGATCGAGAAGCTGCGGTCGGGCGTGGTCGAGTTCACCACGCGGCCGCTCTCGTTGTCGGTGAACGCCGCTTCGTCGACGTTCCCTCCCGCCACCACCTCGCGGATCGGCAGCCCGAACGCGCGCGCGAACTGCCAGTCGCGCTCGTCGTGTCCGGGCACCGCCATGATCGCGCCCGTGCCGTAGCCCATCAGCACGTAGTCGGCGATCCACACCGGCAGCGCCTCGCCGTTCACGGGATTGACGGCGTGGCCGCCGGTGAACACGCCGGTCTTGTCGCGCGCCGCGCCCGCCTCCTGGCGCTGCAGGTCGCTCTTGCGCGCGGTGGCGTCGCGGTAGGCGTTGACGGCGGCGCGTTGCGCGGGCGTGGCGAGCACGTCCACCAGCGGGTGCTCGGGCGCCAGCACCATGTAGGTGGCGCCGAACAGCGTGTCGGGCCGCGTGGTGAAGATGCGCAGCGTGCCGGGCCGGTCCTGCAGCGCGAACTCGACCTCGGCGCCGATCGAGCGCCCGATCCAGTTGCGCTGCATCTCGAGCGTGCTCGGCGGCCAGTCCACCTGCTTCAGGTCGTCCAGCAGCCGGTCGGCGTAGGCGGTGATCTTCAGCACCCACTGCTTCATCGGCCTGCGCACCACGTCGAAGCCGCCGACCTCGCTCCTGCCGTCCACCACCTCTTCGTTGGCCAGCACGGTTCCGAGCTCCGGGCACCAGTTGACCGGCACTTCGGCAACGTACGCCAGCCCGCGCTCGAACAGCTTGAGGAAGATCCACTGCGTCCAGCGGTAGTAGTCGGGATCGGTGGTGTCCACCTCGCGCGACCAGTCGTGCGACAGCCCGATGCGCTTCATCTGCCGCCGGAAGTTGGCGACGTTCTCCGCCGTGCTCACGGCCGGATGGATGCCGGTCTTCATCGCGTACTGCTCGGCCGGCAGCCCGAACGCGTCCCAGCCGGTCGTGTGCAGCACGTTGAACCCGCGCATGCGCTTGTAGCGCGACACGATGTCGGTGGCGGTGTAGCCCTCCATGTGCCCGACGTGCAGGCCGGAGCCGGACGGGTACGGGAACATGTCGAGGCAGTAGTACTTGGGGCGCGCGTCGAAATCGACGGCCCGGAAGGTCTGGTGCTCCTCCCAGTACGCCTGCCAGCGCGGCTCGACCTCGGCGAATGGATAGCGTGCGCTCATCGGGCCCCGTGGGCGTGGGTGGACGGGCGAGATTACGCGATGCGTCGCGCCCGCGCCACGCGGGCCGGGGCGGACTCGGGCGTGCGGCGCTAACGTCCCGCGCGCGCCGCGGCGGGCGCGTCGCCGGCGGCGACGGCGCGCGTCGC
>DASSIN010000061.1:0-70629 GCA_035691845.1 Candidatus Eiseniibacteriota bacterium
GCCGCGCGCGAGCGCCGAGGTGCGCGCGTCGCCAGCCGCCTCGTCCGCCAGCGCCGCCACGCGCTGGAACACGCGCCCGCGCGACTCGCCCGCCGCCGAGGCCGCGCGCGCGCACGCCTCGACCTCGCGCTGCAGCGCGTCCACGGCCGGATCGGGATGCGCCCACGGATGCACCAGCCACTGCGGGTCGAACGCGCCCACCGCGCGCCGCACCTCGTCCAGCTCGAGCAGCCGCGAGCCGGCCGGAATCAGCAGCCGCAGCGACCACTGCACCGGCGCGACGTGCTCGATCAGGTCGAGCGCGTCGACGGCCTCCAGCAGCTCGCGGTAGCCGGCCGGCGTCAGCCACGGATGGAATGCCACGAACGTGGGCTGCAGCGCCATCCCCAGCGACTGGAACCGCCGCGCCACCGCCTCGAAATCCGCGCGCGTGTGGCCCTTGTCGAGCCGCGCCAGCACGGCATCGTCCACCGACTCGACCGCGCTCGTCACGAACGCGCAGCCGGTGTCGCGCAGCACCGGCAGCTCGGCGTCGTGCCGGCGCAGGTGCTCGATCTTGATGGTCACGTCGTAGCTCACGTGCGGGAACTCGCGGTGCAGCGTTCGCACCAGCGGCAGCGCGTGGCCGATGCCGTTCCAGAAATCCGGATCGCCGAACGTGATGTGCGTGGCGCCGCCTTCGACCAGCGCGCGCACGTCGGCCATCACCACTTCGCGCGGGATGGCGCGGAACCGGCCGCCGTAGACCGGCGTGACCGGGCAGTGCCGGCAGCGGTGCTTGCAGCCGCGCGTCGCCTCGGTGGCGCCCACCACGCGCAGCGCGCCCGAGGCGTCGTGCAGGTGGGCGTAGCGCTCGAGCCCCGGCAGCGCCTGGCGCGCGGGCGGCAGGAACTCGATGCGCTCGTGCGACGTGACGCCGACCGGCTCGCCCGCCGGCCGGGGCGCGCCGCGCAGCACCTCGTCCGCCAGCGCGCGCTCGAACTCGCCGCCGATCGCGCGCTCGACCCCGAGCGTGGCGAGCCAGTCCGCGTTGATGGCGGCATAGAGCCCGAATGCCAGCACGCGCGCGCGCGGGTTCACGCGGCGCACGTGCGGGATCTCGCGTCCGGCGAGCCGGGTGGCGGTGTGCATCGGCAGATGGAACGCGACCACGTCGGCCCACGCGATCGCCTGGTCGTCGCGCGCCTCGACCGCCAGATCGAGCGCCCGCACCTCGCAGCCGGCGCGCGCCAGCCACGCGGCAGCCGAGCCCAGCGCGAACGGCTGGCGCCCGAGGTCGTAGGTCGAAACCAGCAGCACGCGCGCGGCGTGTTCCCGCGGAGCGGAGTCAGTCGTCATCGGGCCTTATGCCACCCGCGCGCGACCGGCGTGAAGAGTGCTGCGCCGGACGCGTTCTGGGATGGTCACGCGAACTCGCGCCAGCGCGAGTTGGGTTGACGAGGCCGTGTCGCATGGCGCGCGCCGCCGCGGCGCCCCCGACACATTGTCCCGCGCAGCGGCTTTCCGTCGCCGCGGCGCAGCAGCGCGCCGGCTCACGACCAGGGCGAGGCGCCCGCGCCCTTCGACGGTCGGTAGTAGGGATTGCGACCGCCGGCGTGATCGGTGGAGTCCACGATCTCGCGGATCGACGGCACCAGCTCGCGGATGCGCACCTCGATCCCCTGCTTCAGCGTCACGTCCACCATGCCGCAACCCTGGCAGCCGCCGCCGAGCTGGATGTAGACCACGTCTTCCTTCACGTCGAGCAGCGTGACGAATCCGCCGTGCGACGCGACGGCGGGATTGATCTCCTCGTCCAGCACCTTCTGCACCGCCTGCGCGACCGGGTCCTTCCACACCGGGTTGGGATTGTCGATGCGGAACCCGCTTTGCTCCGGCGTCTCGACGAAATCGATGGTGGTGCCGTCCACGTGCTCGAGGCTCGCGGGATCGACCAGCACCTGGAATCCGCCGGCATCGAACGCGTGGTCGTCCGCCTGCCGCTCCTCGGGACCGACGAACCCGAGCCGGTACTGCCAGCCGCCGGGGCCGCGCCCCTCCACGGCGAAGCGCAGCGCCAGCCCCTGCCGGCCCTCGGCCTGGAGCAGCCCCTGGATCTTCTCGCGCGCGATGTCGGTGACGTGGATCAAGGCGTCTCTCCCCGTGATGGGACGGCGGGCCGGACATCGAATGTAAGCAGTCCGTGGGCGGCGCGCAAAGCGGCCTCCACGGCGTCGGCGCCCGGGGCGCGCGCGAAGATGAAGCCGACGTAGCGGCTGGACTCGGGCAGCGGCACCAGCGTCTCGCCGGGCGCGACCGCGATGCGCACGTCCTCCACGCCCGCCACGGCACGCGCCCGCTCGACCCCGCCCACGCCCTCGAACACGCCGGCCGCCGGCACGGGAATCATCATCACGCCCGCGGCGTCCGGCTCGCGCGCGATCGCGGACACGTCCTCGCCCAGCGCGTGGCGCAGCAACAGCATCTCGAGGCTGGCGCCGCCCGCGAACCGCAGCACGCGCGAGCACCAGCCGCCGATCGAGCGCGGCGCGATCTCGATCGGCCATTGGCCCTCGTCGTTCACGCGCAGCTCGGCGTGCACGGGCCCGTGGGAGAGCCCGAGGGAGGTGACCATCTCCTGCGCGCGCCGCGCGATCGCGTCCCGCACCGGCTCCGGCAGCCGCGAGGGCGTGACGTAGATCGTCTCCTCGAACGTCGGCCCCTCCAGCGGATCGGGCTTGTCGAACAGCGCGAGCGTGCGCAGCCGGCCGGCGGTGACGAGCCCCTCGAGCGCCACCTCGACGCCCGGCACGTAGCCCTCGATCAGCACCCGGTTCCCCGCCTCGGGCATGCGCGCGAGCCGCTCGAGCGCGACCGACAGCTCCGCGCCGTCGTTGGCGCGCATCACGCCGCGGCTCGCGGACAGGTCCGGCGGCTTGACCACGCACGGAAACCGCACGCGCCCGCGCAGCGCCGCCGCGTCCTCGCCGCGGCGCGCCACCGTGAACCACGGCCCCGGCACGCCGACGGCCGCGAACCGCTCGCGCATCGCGATCTTGACGCGCGCCGCGCGCACCGCGTCCGGCGGATGATGCGGCAGTTGGAGCCGCTGGCACGCGCGCGCCGCCAGCGCGACGCCGTCGTCGTCGGCCGCGATCACCGCGCCCAGCGGATGCGCGGCCGCGAACCGCAGCACGGTGTCGAGCGCCGCCGGCGCCCCCGGGTCGAGCACCAGGTGCCCATCGGGCTGGAACGCGGCCAGCGCCTGCGAGCGCTCCGAGGCCACGGTGAGCGGAACGCCGAGCGCGCGCGCCGCATCCACGAACGCACCCGCCCGGTAGCTGCGCGTGGTCACGATCAGCAGGACGCGGGGCATCCCGCCAGTCTACCGGAGCGGGCCCGAGGGCGGAGCAGCGAAGCGGGCGCCGATTTGACGCCGGTGCTAGCGTCAAGGCTGGCGTGAGGCAATCGTGCCCACGCCTCAAACCCGCCGGGTGCGATCCGTCCCGGCGCGAGGAGGTTCCATGCATCCGCGCATGTTCCATGCGCGCGCGTCCCGCTGCGGCTGCGGCGGGCGCTGCGACGCCCCATCCCATCACCATCACTTCAACCCGGGCGAAGAGTCGGGCGCCGGCGGCTTCGGCGTGCGCCGGCCGCTGCGGTTCCTGGCCTGGAAGCTGCGGCTCGACGAGCGGCAGGTGGCCGAACTGGCGCGCGTGCTGAACGAGCTGAAGACCGAGCGCGCGCAGGCGGCGGTGGACGACCGGCGCGCGTTGTCGCTGTTCGCCGACGCGGCGGCGGGCGAAAGCTTCGATCAGGCCAAGGCGGCGGAGGCCGCGAAGCTGCGCGCCCAGAGCGCGGAGCGGCTGCAGGGCAGCGTGGCGCGGTTTCTGGAACGCACCCACGCGACGCTCGATGCCGAGCAGCGCGAGCGGCTGGCGTACCTGATCCGCACCGGAACGCTGGTGCTGTAGCGCGGGCGGGGCGGCGCGGTCGCCGCCGCCCCGTTTCTCGCGGCGCAGGATCAGGCGGGCGGGTGGCTTCGCGATGGCCGCCACGCGCCGTGAACGACGCTATCCCGCGGTCGTTTCGCCGCCGAGCAGCGCCAGCACCTCGCCCGTGACGTAGCTGGAATCGGCCTCCGAGGCGAAGTAGACGTAGGCGGGCGCGATCTCCTCGGGCTGGGCGGGGCGCTTCATCGGCACGTCCTGCCCGAATTGCTCGACCTGGTCCGCGTCGCGGTCGGACGGGTTCAGCGGCGTCCACACCGGGCCCGGCGCCACCGCGTTCACGCGGATGCCGCGCGACACCAGCATCTGCGCCAGCGACTTCGTGAACGCCAGGATCGCGCCCTTGGTGCTGGAGTAGTCGAGCAGGTGCGCGTCGCCCTCGAGCCCGGTGATCGAGGCGGTGTTGACGATCGCGGCGCCCGGCTCCAGGTGCTGCAGCGCGGCCTTCACCATGTAGAAATAGCCGTGGACGTTGGTGCGGAACGTGCGATCCCACTGCGCGAGCGAGATGTCCTCCGGATCGTCGTGCGACTGCTGGAACGCGGCGTTGTTGACGAGCACGTGCAGTGCGCCGAGCCGCTCGACGGTGCGCTCAACGGCCTGGCGGCAGAAGTCGGGATCGGAGACGTCGCCCGGCAGCAGCAGCACGTTGCGTCCCTCCGCCTCGATCGCCTCGCGCGTCTCCTCGGCGTCCTCGGCCTCGACCGGCAGGAACACGATCGCGACGTCGGCACCCTCGCGCGCGAACAGCGTCGCCACCGCGCGGCCGATGCCGGAATCGCCGCCCGTCACGAGCGCCACCTTGCCTTCGAGCTTGCCGGCGGCGCGGTACTCGGGCGCCTGGTAGCGCGGGCGCGGCCGCATGCGCGATTCGATCCCGGGCTTGGGCTGATGCTGGGCGGGAAATGGCGGCTCGGGCTCGCGGCGGCGGCGCGGCGCGCGCTCGTGCCGCGCCGGGGTGCGGCGTGCTCCGGCCGGCGCCGCGGCTGGCGCCGAGGCGGCCCGGGTGGTGCGCGAATGCGTGGTTCGGGGCATCGGGTCCTCCGCTGTTTCGTGGGCTCCAGGCGAATGCGCGGGGGGCCGCGCGTGACGTTCTCGATGCCACGTCCGCGGCGGCGCACCCGCCCGCACGCGCCGACGCGCGCGGGCGCTTCAGCCCGCACGTCGGGATTCGGCCACCGCCTCCTCCGCATGGTCATTGCACGCGCGCCCGGCGAGCCAGTCCGACAGCTGCTCCAGACCCTGATCGAGCGACACCTCGGGCGCGTAGCCCAGCCGGTTCCGGATCGCGGTCAGGTCGGCGGTGCAGTGCCGGATGTCGCTGACGCGGTACCGGCCGGTGATCTCGGGCGTGAGGTCGGGTCGGCCGAGCGCGCGCGCGAACCGCGTCGCGATCTCGGACACCGTGGCCGCGCGTCCGCTGGCGACGTTGAATGCGCATCCGGGGGCGGCCGGACGCTCCAGCGCGAGCAGGCACGCGCGCGCCACGTCGCGCACGTGCACGAAGTCCCGCAGCTGGCGACCGTCCTCGTAGATCAGCGGCCGGCTGCCGTTCAGCAGCCGCGCCGCGAACGCCGCCAGCACGCCGGTGTACGGACTGAACAGCGCCTGGCGCGGGCCGTAGACGTTGAAGAGCCGCAGCACCACGGTCGGAATCCCGTTCGTGGCGCCCGCCAGCAGCGCGAGCCGCTCCTGGTCGTACTTGGACAGCGCGTACACCGACGACGGCGCCGGCGCCTTGCTCTCGGGGGTCGGCCGCGGCCGCAGCGGCTCGCCGTCCGGCTCGCGCACGTTCCACTCGCCACGCGCGAGCTGCTCGCGCGTGCGTTCGATCCGCTCCACCGGCCGCCCGGCGGTGTTCACGTACAGCCCCTCGCCGTAGATGCTCATGCTGGAGGCCACCACCAGCCGGCGGATCGGCCGTCCGGCGAGCGCCTCCAGCAGCACGGCCGTGCCATGGGTGTTGGCGGACACGTACTCGGCGATCTCGAACCGGCTCTGCCGCACGCCGACGCGCGCCGCCAGGTGCACCACCGCGGACACACCCTCGAGCGCGCTGCGCACCGCGACGGGGTCGCGCACGTCCCCCACCCGCAGCTCGGCCCTGGGGTGCAGGTGCTCGGGGCGCGTGGCGCGGTGGCCGTGCACCTGCGCCACCAGCGCGTCCAGCACGCGCACGCGCGCGCCGCGCGCGATCAGCGCGTCGGTCACGTGGGAGCCGATGAATCCGGCCCCTCCGGTGACGAGCACGAGTCTCGGATCCGCATGTCGGTCGTTGGGGATGCTCGGCATCGCCATCCTCCTTGCGGTTCAGGGCGCGGGCGAGCGCCACCCGTTGCGATGGGAACCGTCGCGGACGCCGGCGGGCGCGAGGCGCGCGACCTCGATCGGACCGTCGGCGTCCACGCCGTCGACGGCGGATGCGGCGCGCGGGTCGCCCCCGGCCGCCAGCACCTGGCGGAACCAGGCGATCGTCCGCCGCAGGCCCTCTTCGACCGGAACGCGTGGCGCCCATCCCAGCATGCGCGACGCCAGCGTGATGTCGGGACGGCGCAGGCGCGGGTCGTCGACGGGCAGCGGCCCATGCACGATCGGCACCTCCGCACCCGTCAGGCGGCGCACCATGCGCGCCAGCTCCAGCACGGAATGCTCGACCGGGTTGCCGAGGTTGACGGGACCGGTGCACGCGCCCTGCATCATTCGGCGCACGCCCTCCACCAGATCGTCGACGTACTGGAACGAGCGCGTCTGGCTGCCGTCGCCGTAGATGGTGAGCGGGCGCCCGGTGAGCGCCTGCAGGATGAAGTTGACGACCACGCGCCCGTCGTCCACGCGCATGCGCGGGCCGTAGGTGTTGAAGATCCGGATCACGCGCACCGGCACCTCGTGGGCGCGGTGGTAGGCCAGCGCCATGGCCTCGGCGTAGCGCTTGCCCTCGTCGTACACGCTGCGCGGCCCCACCGGGTTCACGTGGCCCCAGTAGCTCTCGCGCTGCGGATGCTCGTGCGAATCGCCGTACACCTCGCTGGTGCTGGCCAGCAGGAACGCGGCGCGCTTGCGGCGCGCGAGCTGCAGCAGCTGGAACGTGCCCTCGGCGTTGCTGCGCAGCGTGTGGACCGGATGCGCCAGGTACTTGGGCGGCGACGCCGGGCTCGCGAAGTGCAGCAGCCAGTCGAGCCGGCCGGGCTCCTCCAGCGGCTCGACCACGTCGTGCTCGTGGAAGGTGAAGCGCGGGTGGTCTGCGAATCGTTCGAGGTTCGAGCGGTCGCCGGTGAGGAAGTTGTCGACGCCGACCACGTCCCAGCCCTCGCCGAGCAGGCGCGCCACGAGGTGGCTGCCGATGAACCCCGCCGCGCCGGCCACCAGGGCGCGCCGGCGTCCGGGGTGCGATCCATTGGGGCTGGGAGCTGCCGGGCGCTCGCTCATCGGCTTCGACCCATCGGCCAGGGATCAACGCGCATCGCCATTCCACCGATCCGTCGCAGCCGTCCCCTGCGGGGCGCGGACGGCACCGTCACGTGGGTCTGATGAATGGATCCCTCCCAACGGACCAAGCTATTTGGGCTCAATGGCTTGAACGATTCTCCCGTCCTTGGACAACAGTGGTGGAAACGCGCGTATTCTCATACGTGTCGCACGTGCTCCACCGGCGCCACGCCGGGGGCGTTCCCGGGCCATGCCACGCGCGGGAGCGGGCGACGCGCAACTCCAGAAACGAGTGCGACCGGACGATGACAGAGAGGGGAGGGTGCGAGGCGCAACGGAGCGGTTGCTCCGCTGTCGGTGTAGTTCCATTCCGGCCGGCAGGCGCCGGATGGACGTTCGCAGGCGCCGCGCGCATTTCCAGAATCTGCAAGCCTGGAGGGGTGAGCTGTCATCAAATGAAGCACTCACCCGTAACCCGCGCGCGGACACACGGATGACCTCGCGGCACCCTCATTGCCAATGACCGAACCGACTCGCGGACGCGGCGACCTCGCCACGTTCCCTCCCATCGCTGCGCTGCGCACTGGCTTCGTGCGGCTCCAGCCCATGATGGCCGGCACCCGCTTCCACATGAAGCAGGCGGTCGAGCTGTCGCGTCGCACGCCCACCTGGGCGTGGGCCGTGATCACGCTGCTGCTGCTGTGCGCCGAGGGATGGCACGAGTACGAGACCTCCGCGATCCAGTCGCGGCTGCTGTCGCAACTGGCGGCGCGCGTGTCGTACACGGTCGAGCCCGGCCCGAGCCCGACGATCGTGCTGCCGCAGCAGGGCCCGCTCGACGAGCGCCGCGGCTACGCGCGCATCGACGAGTTCGCCCGCCGGCTGGCGAAGCAGGGGTTCCGGCTCACCGAGCAGGCGCGGTTCTCCCCCATGCTGGCCCAGCTCGCGAAGTGGAAGGTGCCGCCTCCCTACCGCGAGAAGGCGGCGGCCGGGCTCGTCATTCGCGGGCGCGGCGGCGACACGTTGTTCGACGCCGTGCCGCACGACGGGCTCTACCAGCGCTACGACAACATTCCGCCGCTGGTGGTGAACACGCTGCTCTACATCGAGAACCGGAAGCTCGGCGGCGACGACAGCCCGTCGGCCAACCCGGCCGTGGACTGGGGCCGGTCGGCGAAGGCGGGGCTGCTGTACGCCGGCAGCCGCATCGGGCTCCCGACGCGGATCGAGGGCGGCAGCACGCTCGCCGTGCAGCTCGAGAAGTACCGCCATTCCGGCGCGGGTCAGACGCACTCCGGCGTCGACAAGCTGCGGCAGATCTTCGCCGCCTCGCTGCGCGCCTATCGCGACGGCCCCGACACGCGCGTCGAGCGGCGCCGGATCGTGCTCGACTACCTGAACACCATGCCGCTCGCCGCCTCGGCCGGCCACGGCGAGGTCGAGGGCCTGCGCGACGGACTGCGCGTGTGGTTCGGTCTCGATCCCGACCAGGTGGGCCGCGACCTGCGACAGACCGACGACACGCCCGCCAAGGCGCGCGCCTACAAGCACACGCTGGCGCTGCTGTACGCGGTGCGCGCGCCCAGCGACCTGCTGGTGCACGATCGCGCGTCGCTCGAGGCGCGCATCGACAACTACACGCGGCTGCTCGAGGCGGCGGGGCTCGTGAGCCACGACCTGGCGCAGGCCGTGCGCGAGACACCGCTCCGATTCGCGGACGCGGCGCAGGTGGCGAGCACCGATCCCGACAAGCCCACCTCGCGCGAGTACAAGGCCGAGAACGCGCTGCGCCGCGAGCTGGCGAACCTGCTCGACGTGCCCAGCTACTACGACCTGAACCGCCTCGATCTGCGCGCCGAGACCAGCATCGACGTGGCGCTGCAGGACTCGGTCGAGCAGACGTTCGCGCGGCTCGCCTCGCCCGAGTTCGTGGCCGCGCACGGCCTGATGGGCGAGCACCTGCTGCCGAGCGGCGATCCCTCCAAGGTGATCTACAGCATGCTGCTGTACGACGTCACGCCCGACGGCGACGTCGAGCGCGTGCACACCGACAACCTGCACGGCCCGTTCGACGTGAACGAGGACATGAAGATGGAGCTCGGCTCGACGGCCAAGCTCCGCACCCTCGCCCACTACCTCGAGATCGTGAGCCAGCTCCACCAGGAGCTGTCGCCGCTCAAGCCCGACAGCCTGCGGGTGGTCGCGCGCGACGGCAGGGACGAGCTGACGCGCTGGGCGGCGGGCACGCTGCTCGATCGTCCGGGAGCGCCGCTCGATTCGCTGCTGGAGTGGTCGCTGGACCGCACCTATTCGGCCAGCCCCTACGAGCAGTTCTTCACCGGCGGCGGCGTGCACTCGTTCGAGAACTTCGATGCCGACGACAACCACCGCATCGTGACGGTGCGCGAGGCGGTGGCGCGCTCGGTCAATCTCGCGTTCATCCGGCTGATGCGCGACGTCGTGCGCTGGCACGAGGCGCGGCTCCCCTACGACGCCGACGCCGTGCTGGACAACCCCGACCATCCGCTGCGCCACAAGATGCTGCTCGAGGCGGCCGACGAGGAATCGCGGCAGATCCTGGCCAAGTCGTGGAAGAGCTACCGCGGCCTCGCGCCCGCCCAGGTGGTGAACGCGCTGCTCGGCAGCCGCGCGACCGCGATCCGCTCGCGCGCGGTGCTGTACTTCGCATGGCACCCCGGCGCGAGCGCCGCGGACCTGCAGCGCGACCTGGGCCCCGGCTTCCACGGCGTGCCGCCCGACGTGTGGCCCAAGCTGGCGGCGAAATACGCCAGGCCCGAATTCACGCTGCTCGACTACGCCTACCTGCTCGGCCGCCATCCGCTCGACGTGTGGTGCGCGGGCGCCATGGCGCGCGACTCGAGCCTGAAGTGGAGCGCGCTCGTGCAGCAGAGCGCCCCGGCGCGCGCGCTGGCCTCGCAGTGGCTGCTCGAGCCCAAGCACGTCGGCGCCCAGAACCTGCGACTGCGGATCATGATCGAGCGCGACGCGTTCGAGGCGATGACGCCCGCGTGGCGTCGGCTCGGGTTCCCGTTCGCGCACCTGGTGCCCTCCTACGCCACCGCGATCGGCAGCTCGGGCGACCGCCCCGCGGCGCTGGCCGAGCTGATGGGCATCATCGTGCACGGCGGCACGCGCCAGCAGGCGCCGCGCCTGCGCCAGGTGGCGTTCGCGCCCGGCACGCCGTACGAGACGGCGTTCGAGGCCAGTCCCGTGACCGAGGAGCGGCTGATGTCGCCGCAGATCGCGGCCGCGATGCGCCGCGTGCTGCTGGGCCCCGTGGACCACGGCACCGCCGTGCGGCTGAAGGACGTGTTCCTGGCGCCCGATTCCACCGCGCTCGCCGTGGGCGGCAAGACCGGCTCGGGCGACAACCGCTTCGAAACGTTCGCCAAGGGCGGGCGGTTGATCTCGTCCAAGGCGGTGAGTCGCACGGCCGCGTTCGTGTTCTACCTGGGGCCCAAGCACTACGGCGTGATCACCGCCGGCGTGTTCGGGCCCGAGGCCGAGCACTACGTGTTCACGAGCGCGCTGCCGCTGGCGGTGATGCGGATCATGGCGCCCGCGATCCAGCAGCGGCTGCTGGGCGAGCCGCGCCGCACGCCCGAGCTGCAGCCGAGCATGGCGGCGCTGACGCCGGCGGCCAAGGACAGCGCCGGCGCCCCCGTCACGCACACGGCGACGCCCGGCGACTCGCAGGCGCAGACCCGCGCCCGCACCGTGACCCCCGACAGCGTGCGTCCCGCGCGGCCCGCCGAGACGCCGGCGCCCGCGCGCGTGCACGTGGCCGCCGACACCGCCGCGCCCGCGCGCGAGCGCGCGCCGGAGATCACGCGCGAGCGCGTGGCGACGACCGAGGAGACGCGTGGGCGCACGCCCGAAGTGTCGCGCGCCCACGTGGCGAGCGAGACCACCGAAGCCTCGCGCACGCGCACCGGCGGCGAGCGCGAGCCGGCGCGCAGCGTGCAGGCCGCGCCGGAGAATCGCGGCCACGAAGCCTCCGTGCCGGCCGCGTCACGTCCGCGGATGCGCGTGTGGACGAATCCCGAACCGACCCGGGTCGGGACGCATGCGGTGCCGAAGACGCACGTCACGCGCCCCGCACCCGCCGTCCGGGACTCCGCCCGCCGGCGCGTGCGCCCGCTGCATCACGCCCCGGAAGGGCCCGTCGAGGCCTGACCCGCCGCCCATCGCCGCCAACGTGCGCGTCCTCACGGGGTCGCGCGGCGTCCAACCCTTGTGGCCCCGAGCCGGCTGACGCCGGTTCCCGAAGTGAGCCCGCAGGCGGCGAGGTCGGCATGGTGTTCGACAAGTGCGTTTCGTGTGGCGTGATCTCGCCCGAGAGCGAGTACTGCCCGGCGTGCGGCAAGGCGAAGAAGAAGTGGTGCCCGCGCTGCGGCCGCTGGCAGGCCGCGTGGTACTCGACGATGGAGATGGACGATCCCAGCGAGAGCCAGGAGACCATCTCGCAGTACCAGGCCGAGGCGCAGTTCTGCCCCGACTGCGGCTGGGAGCTGCAGGCCAAGTCGGCCCCGCACGAGTGACGGCGAGGGGCGATCGCCCGCTCCGCTACGCCTCGGCGGTGTAATTGGCCTCGAGCCAGTACGCGCGCACGCGCTCGATCAGCTCGCGCAATTCGCGCTCGTTCCCGGGCCGCGGCACCACGCTGTTGACGCCGGCGTCGTACAGCTCGCCGACCCGGTCCTGATCGCGGTCGGTGGCGAGCGCGACCAGCGGCGTGCGCCGCAGGCGGTCGTCGGAGCGCAGCGCCGCCGCGATCTCCGCCGCGCCGGCATCCGTCGCGACGTCGAGGATCACCACGGCCGGAACGACATCGAGCTGGTCCATGCAGCGCAGCAACCCCTCGACCGCACGCGCCGGCGGCGCGCCGCTGACGGACGGCAGCATCTCGCTCCCGAGCACGGTGCTGTCCAACCCGTCGCGGGAACTCGTAATCAGAAAAGGCCTGGCGCCGATCGACATCGCATCCCCCGGGGACTTGGTAGATGCGACCGCACACACCCCCGGTGCCGGCGTCATCGGCATCGAACCGACACCCCTGGGTGGATGCCCCCGATCGTCGCAGGCGACGTGACCGCGATCCGTCGAATCCGGAGCGCGCGACGGCGACGAGCCCGCTCGGCGCCATCCGCCCTCACGATCCCTCGCGCGACAACATGCCGGGAGCAGGAGTCGAACCTGCACGGGGTTTCCCCCGACGGATTTTAAGTTCCAGTGACGCCAAAGAACCACCGGATACCACCGGGCACTAGTGGCCACAACCGCCCGAGACCGCAACGTCCAACACGCGCGCCGCGTGACGCTCGCGACTGGCGCTGTCCGATGCTCTCGCCACGCAGACCGCCACACAGACCGCCACACGGGCGCGCCAAGGCTCGCTAATGATTTCGGATCGATCTAACCGCCTGCAGAGCTTCTTCGGCGTGGACACGGTCGAGCCCACGGTCTCCATCCTGGGCGATCCGGACGGCGCGAACGCCGAGGCAAACGGGCATCGCGTGACCTGGACCCGATGCAACTACGGCGGACGCCGCGCGTGGCTCGTGTGCCCTCACTGCGGCCGCAGGTGCGTGGATCTGTACGGTGACGTCTGTTGGTGCCGTCGCTGCCTGAGCATCGGCTACTGGTCGCAGCTGCGCGCGAACTGGATCGAGCGACGCCGGTGGAAAGCCGAAGGCATTCGCGTGCGGCTGGGTGGAGCGCCGGATCTGTCGCACGGGTTCCCGCTACGCCCACGAGGCATGCACCGAAGCGCCTATGCCGAACTTCGGAGACAGGGGTTGGCTCTTGAGAAGATCGTGTCGGACGTGGAGTGGGTCCGCTTCGAGCTTGAATGCATCCGTGGCCTGCGTGGCATCTTCCCCGAGCGCCGAATGATCCGTGGCTGGCTCGGACAGATACGCGCGACGGCCATGAGTGCTGCCCGGGGCGAGATTTGAATGCAATCCTCGCTCCCGCCCTTGCCCGCAACCACTCGCGCCAACCTCCCAATCCGCGCGGACATGAGTGTCTGTTTCGCCGTCGGTGCCTAGCGTCAAGATGATCCGGCTGGTTGGGTCGAATGGTTCCGGCACCACTTTGGCACCAAGCCCCCGCGAAACCGGGTGCTTCTGCATTTTCCAGTTCTCCGACCAGTCTTGCCGCCCAGCTGTGGGCCGGAAAGAGAAGGGGACGGCTCATGGAAGTGAGCCGCCCCTAGCTATTGCTGCGTGATTACAGCAGCTTCTTGGCGCGAAGGATCTCAACGTACTGGTCGCGCCCAATGTGACAGGCAAGCAGCCCAGAGAGTTGATCCTCGGTCAGTTTGAGCTGCTGCCGGATGCTGTGCTGCATTGGCAGGTCGCCCTGCTGCTCGGAGCGCCGGGTTCTGGTGATCGTCTTGCCGTCGTGCTCGAACCAAGCAAAGAGATGGGCACCCTGCCGAGTCTTGAGTTCGAGCTTTCTGACGATGAGGTCGAACTCGTGCCTCTTGATCATCTACTCAGCGAGGACGCACGTGCGCGAGCAAGGCCTGACGGACCACATCGAGGTCGGGCCCAAGCCGGTCCGGCTCTTTGGTCAAAGTGTGGAACAGTTGACCGATGGCGCGCTGCAGATCACGAAGTGCAACGCTCCTATCCTCGCCGAAGCCGAACTCATTGAATGCCGGAGCTTCCGCAATGGCGTGCGAACCCTCCGAGGCGAATCGCACGAGGAAGGGCGTGTAAACGCGAAGCTCAGGATCGAGCAGATGGCCCACGGCGATTTCGTCCACCGTCTTCGGTGGCTTGAGCGCGATTTCGACCGTCTCGACGGAAGGCCGAAATTCCATCCATGCGCTACGGGTGCGCCCGGACTCTGGCTCTGCTGGCGGGGTCACAACAATGTCGGCTTGAATGGTCATGGCAGTCATTCCTGAGATGTCGAGTCCGGGACCAAGGTAGCGTCGATGAAGGCTTCTCCGATCACCGCGTCGTTCATGAGCACTTGGAACACGTAACGGCCCTCTTCGATCAACGGCAGGGGCATCGGAAAAGGCACGAGGAAGTCCGTTGAGCTTAACCGATCCTGGACCATGATGGTGCCAGAGGCTTCGGCGAGCACATTGCCGGACTTGACCTGAACGAAACGGACAGCCACCCGGTAGTAGCCGACCGCGTCCGCGATCTTGCCGTAAACCGTAAGCTGACGGGCAGTTGGGAACTTATGAGCGATCACCCGATCGAAAATGCCAATGAGCGACTTCTTGCCGCTGACCGGCTCGGTCGCGGCTACGTCGCAGACTAGGGCGGCCACCAAGAACGGAAGTACCTGGCTTTCCCGTCGGCGTTCGTCGCTCATGCGCCCCTTTCGTGGACCCTCAGTCTTCAAGGCGTCTAAGCATAAGGTACGCCTACGCTACCCGCAACGGCGGAGTCCCCTGCACCTGCGGGCAGCCCATCGCAAGCTCAAGGCACATGCCCCGATGCCGGCACCGATGCCGGCACGCTCGACGCAAAGCCGCCGGCAGGCGGCTTTGGACGAGGCCCGGCGATCGAGTCGCGGTGCCAAAGCACAATTCCTGGTTGCGTTCGGAAGCGTGCTCAATCGCGGCGCCACAAGCGACCCACCCCTGTGGGTGACTCCCCTACTTCGCGGTCCCCGAGCTGTCCGGGACGAGGATCGCAATTCCACTAGCGCGGACCGCCGGGATGTTCGGGCGGCCGTTCAGGGATGCCGCGTGATAGCCCTCGAACGACACACTTACGATGCCGTTCCCGCCCAGCTTGCGGGCCTCTTCTTTCAGAAGAGGCAGTACGTCGTCCTCGTTCACGCTACTGAAAGCGGTTGCGCCACGCTTCGACGCGCGCACGCGGCCCAGCTCCTTAGCGCCAGGCGGCTCAGTTGAATAGAGCGTCACCGGCGATCCGGCTGGTCGCGGGGCCAATTCAAGGCCGTTCATCCTGATCGAGTTGGTCGAAGTTGTGGCGCACCCGCAGCAGACCAAGAGCGTCAGGGCGATGGTGAGGGAACGATTCATGGCGGCCTCCTATCGAACTCGGGAACAACGGTCAACGGCGCTACTTCTCATTCCGCACGAAGAGACGAGGCGGGCAGGGTGAAGCTACTTTGACCCCTTGCTCCCGAAATCCACGGTCGGAAGCCCGGTCCACATGTTGCCGAGCAGCGTCGGCGAGGTCACTTGAAAGTCGCTGCGATAGTATATGTCGCCCGCTTCGGTCACGACATAGACTCGGTCGCCCTGAATCGCAACCCCAGCGATCGGGTGTCCGACCGAAGCCGAGGCCGAACGGGTGCCGAGGTGGTAAGCGGCGGCGATGGCCAAGATCGCGAGCGCGACGTTTCTCGCCGTGGACGAACGCATGCGGCCTCCGGGTATGGGTGAGGAGGATGGATCCGGACAACGGCAGCCATGACCTTACTTCCGTTTGCCTCTCTTGCCGAGCACCCGAGCGCGCGTTGGCGAAGTTCGGAGCCTCCGTTGCCTTGCCCTGTAGTCCCGGGCCACCTGTGCGTCTCTTGCGCGACGACAGGCCTCTCTCTGGCACCACGTTCGCTGCCCTGGCGCGGGTTGCCGCGAAGGCTGAAACATGGTCCCGCATGATGCACAGATCGCTAGAGGCCCACCCAACGCGGACAGCAGCTGTGCGGCCAGGGCACTCCTCAGGCCGGAGTAGGCAAAGGCGATCCTCCTGCCGTCCTCAATCCATGAGAGAGCCAGCCTAACGCCACTTCCCACGACCCAGCCGTTCAGCTGCCACGCTAACAGCCGCCGTTTCTCTTGGAGTGGCACCTGGGCCGATGGGGCCACAAGGAACTCGCCAACCCTGCCAATGTGCTCGGCGTGGAACGGGGGAATCCTCTCCCCTGTTGTCAGACACTTCGCTGCCACAAAGAGGGAGCGGACCTGCCGGGCGAGGATTAGCCACTCTTCGACGGGCTCGAAGTAGACCCCTCCGGACTCCGCCGGGGATCCTTCCGGCCATCCCGGCCAGCATGGAGTGCATCCGGGACACGCGGCCAGAGCTACCCCATGCTGACAGATCCCGAGAGGGCCAAGACTGGTTGCCAGCCGCTCAACGGCGCGGTGCTGAAACCTGGCCGAAGCTAGCCCCATGAAGTCGGCTAGGAGAGTGCGCGGAGGCGAAACCTCCCTCACGGGCTCTCCTTCCTGATAGAGAACCCTCGATTCATCTACCCGAAGGCCCTGAGGAATCATTAGGCGAACCGCCGCGTAGCTCGGGAGCACGTCGGCGAAAGGAACTCCGCTTCCGAAGTCGCTGATGCCGGATCTGAGGATCGTCATACCGGCATCATATCGGAATCCTGTCCAGAACGGGGCTCCTTCTTCCACTCTGCCCCCGTCGCGTCCGGAGATGTCCTTCGGCGCATTCGGGGGGTTCGAGCATGGACAGGCTCCTGTTGAGGCCCGGAGAGGTGGCGGTCCTCCTGGGAATCGGAAGATCGACCGCCTACCAGCTGATTGCCCAGAGGGTCATCCCGTCGGTCAAGATCGGCAAGAGGATCAGGGTCTCCCCTGCGGCCCTAGATGACTGGATTGCCAAGAACGCACAACGGCCCCGCCAACCGGGAGCGGTACGGCAGTCCTCGCGGGGGCGGTCATGAGCCCGCGACCCCTCGAAGACCTCGCCGGCCGTCCTGCCTATCCCGACGAGCGATACTTCCACACCGATCTGCCAGAACTTGAAGTGGATGACATGCGCATTGAGCGGGAGTGCCGCCGACTCGCCGCTCTTCAAGCGGCGCTGCAAGGGCATCGGGTGCCACCATGGATCCTCGAACGCATCGAGTGCATTGACGACGAACTCCGCCGCCGCGGCTGCGAGGTGAGTCGTGGACAGTGAGAGCCGGCTCGCACGCTGCCTCTTGCCCGAAATTGGACCGGAAACCAAACCCCGGAGCTTGGCCCACAAGCCACACGTTTCCGCTCCGGGCCACACGCCAGAAGGCGCGGAGTCGTGGCCTGAGCCTCCAAGTGCGGCAGCATTTCACGGGCTGGCGGGCGAGCTGGTGGCGATGCTCGATCCACACACGGAGGCCGATCGAGTCGCGGTGCTCGCACAATTCCTGGTCGCGTTCGGAAGCGTGCTCAATCGCGGCCCGCATTGCGTCGTGGAGTCCGACGTTCACGCATGCAATCTGTTCCTGGCGCTGGTGGGCGAGTCGTCCAGGGCAAGGAAGGGCACGAGCTGGGGCCATATTCGAAGGCTCTTTCGTTTGGTCGATGACGCGTGGGAAGCGTCAAGAGTTGCGACCGGCTTGTCCTCGGGCGAGGGGCTGATTTGGGCCGTGCGCGACCCTATTGAGAAGCAGCAGCCGATCAAGCAGAGCGGGCGGGTCACAGGCTATGAGCCGCTGATCGTGGACGCGGGCGAAACCGACAAGCGTCTCCTCGTCATCGAGTCCGAGTTCAGCTCCGCGCTCAAGGTGATGGGCAGGGATGGCAACACCCTCTCACCCATCATCCGTGCCGCCTGGGACACGGACAACCTTCGCTCCCTCACCAAGAACAGCCCTGCTCACGCGGTGGGCGCGCACATCTCCCTCATCGGCCACATTACCCGCCAGGAGCTTCGGCGCGATCTGACCGCAACCGACATGGCCAACGGCTTCGGCAACCGCTTCCTTTGGCTGGCTGTGCGGCGCTCGAAGGCGCTGCCAGAGGGCGGCCACCTGGACGAGTCGCAGTTCAAGGCCTTCGCCGGTCGCGTCGCCACCGTCGTGGCACGCGCACGGCAAGTCCGCGAGATGCTGCGTGATGAGCAAGCCAGAGAGCTTTGGGCGGACGCATACCTTCAACTCTCGGAAGGCCGCCCCGGGCTACTCGGCGCAGTCACGTCACGTGCCGAGGCCCAGGTTACCCGGCTCTCGCTCATCTACGCCTTGCTGGACCAGTCGCCGGCGATCGGGGTCCGTCACCTACGACCTGCGTTGGCCCTGTGGGACTACTGCGACCGTTCGGCGCGTCACATCTTTGGCGAAGCCGCCGAGGAGAGCCAGGAGGACAGCGATCGTCGGACACTGATCGAGGTCATTGAAGGCCGCGGGGGTTCAGTGACTGCGGCGGAACTGGCGAAGTCTGGCCCTCGCCGGCTCCGCGGCAACAGCGACGCTGCCGACCTCGCGCTTCAGGAGCTCGCGGGGTTGGGCCTCGGCACATGGCAGGACGTGCCCCCCGGGCCGGGAGGCGGACGGCCCACAAGACAGTTCTGCCTCACGCCGGATAGCGGAGCGGATTCGAAACGCGTGAGTTCGGCGGTCGATTCAGGGGTTAAGTTTCCGCTCCGTCAGATTGGGGGCGGCCGTGGCTAGTCGCGGAAGCAACCTACAGGACCTGCTAGCCGCAGTGGACGATGTTCCGCGCCAAGCAGTCCCTGCGCTCCTCGTGCGGCTGGCAGCCCGCATGGCCGAACCGTCGGTCGAATCCGATTCTACGCCCCCACCGTCGGCAGACGGCGCCAATCAGGACGGGCAGCTCCTTTCGGTGGCCGAAGTGGCTGCAAGACTCGGCGTCACCAAACGATGGGTCTACCGTCACGCTGGAACGTGGGCGTTCACGCGCAGGCTCGGGCATCGCACCCTGCGGTTCGAGCGGCGCGGATTCGAGAAGCTCCTTCAGGCCCGCCCGAGGCTGTGATATCATACATCCCATGAAGCGGCCGGTGCGGGTCAGGGTCGAGTCACTGCGGGGCACGGTTCCCCTCGTGGTGCGGCTCCCTTCGGCCCTGCATCGCGCGTTGCTTGCGGAGAAGAAGCGTACTGGACGTACCGTGAACCTGATTGTCCGAACGGCCCTGGAGGCGCGATTGGCGCGGAGGAAGCAGCAGTGAGCGCAGAGCGTGGGGTTTACCCGCGACAGAAGAAGGACGGCTCGCTGGTGTGGTGGATCGTCTATCACCACCGCGGCCAGCGGTTCCGTGAGAGTAGCCACAGCGCGAACCCGGAGGTTGCTCGGCGGCTGCGCCAGAAGCGTCTGACAGCGCTGGAGCGCGGCATCAACGGGCGCGACGCGGACCGGATGCGGTTCGATGCCCTCTCGGCGCTGCTCATCGCGGATTACAAGGTCCGTCAGCGGAAGTCCCTCGATCGCGCCAAGCTATCCCTCTCCCACCTACGCCGGCACTTCGGCAACTGCCGCGTGAGCGCCATCACCCCGAGCGCCATCAAAGCCTACGTGTCCGAGCGGCTGGAGACGGCGAAGCCCGCGAGCGTCCAGCTCGAATGCGCCGCCCTGAAGCGGGCCTTCAATCTCGCCGTGAAGGATGGGCTCCTCGCCACCCGCCCCGCATTCCCGACGATCGCGGTTCACAACGTGCGAACCGGATTCCTGGAGCAGGCGCAGCTTCAGGCGGTGCTCGACAACCTCGGTCCCGAGGTTCAGCCGGTGGTGCGATTCGCGTCGCTGACCGGCTGGCGCAAGAGTGAGGTGCTCGGTCTCCAGTGGCGGCAGGTCGATTTCGGCGCCGGTGTCGTCCGGCTGGATGTCGGAGCGACCAAGAACGGCGAGGGCCGGGTTTTTCCGTTCGCTGCGCTGCCGGAGTTGGATGAGCTTCTGAATGCGCAGCGTGAGCGCACGTCAGCCGTTGAGCGCCACCGTGGGCAGGTTATCCCCCACGTGTTCCACCGGCGGGATGGTGGCCCCATCCTGTCGCTCGATCACGCGTGGGCGAGCGCCTGCCGGCGCGCTGGCGTACCCGGGCGGCTATTCCACGACCTGCGCCGCACGGCCGTGCGTTCGTTCGAGCGCGCCGGGGTGCCACGCGCCGTGGCTATGCGGCTCTCCGGGCACAAGACCGAGGCCATCTACCGGCGCTATGCGATCGTGTCGGAGTCGGACTTGGCGGAAGGTGTCCAGCGGCTCGCCCAGGCGCGTACCGCCACGCAGACCGCCACACGGACGGTTCGTGCCGCAGCGGGCGGTTTGGACGAATCCCACAACTCATTGCAGGACAACATGCCGGGAGCAGGAGTCGAACCTGCACGGGGTTTCCCCCGACGGATTTTAAGTCCGTCGCGTCTGCCATTCCGCCATCCCGGCATCGACTGAAATACGAACGCCCGGGGGGTGCGCCCGGGCGTCGTCTCGCGTTGAGTCTGTCGCGGCGGCTAGTGCCCGTGCGCGCCCTCGCCGGCTAACACGTCGGTCACGCGCACGGCGGGCCAGCGCGCGAAGAAGCCGCTGACGGCGAACCCGAACATGCCGAGGAAGCCCAGCATCACGCCGATCTCGGGCAGACCGATCCACAGGTGGTTGGGGCTGAACGACGGCATCACCAGCAGGTGACGCTCGAGCCACATGCCGGCCATGATCACCACCGCGAACGCGGTGAGCCACACCGGGCTCTTCTTCGTGTACATGTTCATCAGCCCGAGGAACGGCAGCGCGAACACCATGATGAACACCGCGAACGCGATCGGGCGCCACGGCTGCTCGAACCGCAGGAACACCCACCAGCTCTCGTCGGGGATGTTGGCGTACCAGATCACCAGGTACTGGGCCCAGAACTCGTACACCCAGAAGATGCTGAACCCGAAGATCAGCTTGCCGATGTCCCAGAAGTGGTTGGGCGTGATCCACGCCTCGAGGCCGCGGCGCGCGCGCAGCTGCACGGCGATGAACGCGGTCATGCAGATGCCGTTCAGGTACGCGCCCATGAACACCCACCAGCCGAACAGGCCGCTGGCCCAGCTCGGCGACAGCGCCATGATGAAGTCCCACGCGAACACGGTGAACACGAACGCGAACGCCACCACGATCTGCGGCGACAGCATGGCGAGCTGGTTGCGCTCGAGCGTGGCCTCGGCGTCGTCGCCGCGCCAGTTGGCGGCCAGCTTCTCGTAGTGCGGGCGCAGCTCGGGGGCGACGTGGTCGCGCAGCAGCCACGCGTCGCGGCGCAGCGACACGCGCACGAGCCTGGTGATCAGCCACCACAGCAGGCCGAACCCGGCCAGCGTGCGCACCCACAGGAACGGCACGTTCAGGTACGGGCGCTGGCGCTCGAGCACGTGGTGCGTCCACGGCAGGTAGGTCCAGATGCCGGCGATCAGCATCACCAGCAGCGCGCCGAGCCCGTACGGCAGGTAGCTCGACAGCCCCTCGGCGATGCGCGTCACCGGGCCCGCCCAGCGGCCGTTTCCGAGCCGGATCGAGCATGCCAGCACGGCGGCGCCGATCGACACGCCCTCGAAGAACACCATGTTGGCGCCGAACGTGCCCCACGCGCGCACCGGCTCCTTCCACAGCAGGAACACGAACGACAGCACGCCCACCGCCATCAGCGCGAACCACAACAGGCGGCGCGTGGGATTCTGGCGGCCGGGAATGCGGCGCGCGATGTCGGCCAGCACGGCCGTGCGGGCGGCGTCGGCGGTCATCGGGGGTTCGCCTGCTGCTGCTGGCGCAGGAAATGGATCAGGTCCCACGCCTCGGCCGCGGTCACCTGCGCGCCGTAGGACGGCATGATCGCCCCGCCGTGCCGGATGTAGGAGTAGATCCAGCCGTCCTTCAGCCCGCGCGTGTGGGCGCCCTGCAGGTCGGGCGGCGGAATGAAGAACTGCGCCACCGGGCCGTTGCCCGCCAGCGAGGCGCCGTGGCAGGGGACGCACGTCTTCGCGAACTTGATGCGCCCGCGCTCCACCGAGGCGGCGCGGTCGGCGGCGGCGGTGCGGTCCACCATCGAGTCGGACATCGCCGTGCGCTGCTCGGGCGTCAGGTCGGTGCCGGCCAGCGGGCGCTCGATGCCTTCGATCGGCACGCTGGTGGAATCGGGCGCGCGCTCGATCACCTTCTGCGGCATGATCGCCACGCTCGAGCGCATGTCGCGCTTGTCGAAGTAGGTCAGGTGCACCCACGACTGCGTCACGTCGCGGCAGCCCTGCCGTGCCGAGTACCCGGCGAAGATCGCGATCGTGCCGATGCCAACCCAGCCGAGCAGCTTAAGCATGGACCGCCACCTCTTCCGCGCCCGCGCCGCGCAACAGGCCCTCCGCGCGCGCGGCGGCGTCGCCGGTGGCCGGCACCCAGATGCCGATCCGGTCCTCGCTGAAGCGCGGATCGTACGGCGCCTTGCTGCGCACCTGCGGCAGCCGGCCCAACGCCAGCATGCCGATCAGGTTGAACACGCCGCCGAGCAGGATCATCGACTCGTATGCGATGGTGACGAACGGCGGGATCGACACCAGCTCCTTGCCGGCCGTGATCAGCGGCCACGACAGCACCGAGTAGATGCACAGCGCGAATCCGCCGGTGAGCCCGCACGCGCCGCCGACGAAACACACCCAGCGCACCAGCGACGGGCCCTGCTCCATCGCGCGCTCCAGGTCGTGGAACGGCACCGGCGAGAACACGCTGATGCCGCGCATCCCCGACTGGCGCAGCGCGTCGATCGCGTCCTTGGCGTCGTCCACGTACACGAAGATGCCCATCACGCCGCGGTACTCGGGCGCGGGCGGCAGGAACGGCCGAAGCAGCGCCGGGGCCTTCATGCGCGCCTCCGGCGGCGGAACGGCGCCGGCAGCGTCTCCTTGATCTCCGCCACCGAGATCGCCGGCAGCGTGCGCACGAAGATCAGGAAGAACATGAAGAACCACGCGAACGCGCCCATGGTGATGGCGAACTCGGTCCACGACATCTTGTAGTTGACCGCCCAGCTGTAGGGCTCGAACGGCCGCGCCAGCGACGTCACGATGATCACGAACCGCTCGAACCACATGCCGACGTTCACGAACAGGCACAGCACGAACATCACGGCCATGTTGCGGCGCACCTGCTTGAACCACATCAGCAGCGGCAGGAACACGTTGCAGGTGATCATGATCCACGTGGCCCACCAGAAGTGGCCGAAGTAGCGGTAGAAGAACGTCTCGCGTTCGTAGCTGCTGGGGCCGTACCAGGCGATGAAGATCTCGCACAGGTACGAGTAGCCGACGATGGTGGAGGTGAGCAGCACCAGCTTGCCCAGCTTCTCCATGTGGTCGAGCGTGATGACGTGCTCGAGCCGGAACGCCTTGCGGATCACGACCAGCAGGTTGATGACGAGCGCGACGCCGGAGAAGATCGCGCCGGCCACGAAGTACGGCGCGAAGATGGTCGAGTGCCACCCCGGCACCTGCGCCATGGCGAAGTCCCACGACACCACCGAGTGCACCGACAGCACCAGCGGCGTGCACAGCGCGGCGAAGTACAGGTACGCGCCGTAGAAGTGCTTCCACTGCGTGTTGCCGCCGGTCCAGCCGAACGACAGCACGGTGTAGGTGGCCTTGAGGATCTTGTTCTTCACCTGATCGCGCGCCACGGCGATGTCGGGGATCAGCCCCACTAGGAAGAAGATGCTGGACAGCGTCAGGTAGGTGGACACCGCGAACACGTCCCACTCCAGCGGCGAGCGGAAGTTGGGCCACAGCTGGCGCTGATTGGGGTACGGCACCAGCCAGTACGCGAACCACGGGCGCCCGGTGTGCAGGATCGGGAACAGTCCGGCGGTGAGCACGCCGAACACCGTCATCGCCTCGGCCACGCGGTACACGGCGCGGCGGAAGTGCGAGCGGAACAGGAACAGGATCGCCGACACCAGCGTGCCGCAGTGCGCGATGCCGACCCAGAACACGAAGTTGGTGATGTACGCGGCCCACATCACCGGCCGTGTGTAACCGGCCACGCCCAGGCCCAGCACGATCTGGTTGCGCAGGCAGATGCCGCCCGTCAGCAGCACCGCCAGGTCGAAGATGAACGCCGCCCACCACACCGGCCCGGGCGTGCTGATCATCCGCATCATGTCGCGGTTGATGGACGCGAACGTCACCGGCGGACGCGGCTCGGACGAGCGCTCGGCGTCGTGCGACTCGCGCTCCACCTCCATCGCCGGCGGGGTGGTGAAGTCGTCCGGGCGGTCGGTCATGCGTTCTCCGGCGCGCGGTCGATCTTGCGCAGATAGGTGATGCCGGGCTTGGTGTTGAGATCGTTGAGCGCCCAGTAGCGCCGCGGGCCCGCGTTCGAGAGCTGCGCCACGCGCGAGTTCGGGTCCATCAGGTCGCCGAACACGATCGCCTGGCTCGGGCACGACTGCTGGCACGCCGTCAGGATGTCGCCGTCCTTCAAGCTGCGGTTCTCGTCGCGCGCCTTGCCCTTGCCCTCGAGGATGCGCTGCACGCAGAACGTGCACTTCTCCATCACGCCCTTCGAGCGCACGGTGACGTCGGGGTTCAGCTGCCAGTTCAGCGGCTCGGGGAACGCGAACGTCCCCTTTTCGGGCGCGGCGTAGTCGAACCAGTTGAACGCGCGCACCTTGTAGGGGCAGTTGTTGGAGCAGTAGCGCGTGCCGACGCAGCGGTTGTAGACCTGCGCGTTCAGGCCCTCGGGGTTGTGGTAGGTGGCGTACACGGGACACACCGGCTCGCACGGCGCGTCGGTGCACTGCTGGCACATCATCGGCAGGAACCGCACGTCGTTCTTCCCGCCCGTGATCTTTTCCTCGTAGCGCTCGATGCGGATCCACGACATGTCGCGCCCGCGCATGATCATGTCGGGCCCGACCGCCGGGATGTTGTTCTCGGCATAGCACGCCACCACGCACGCGCCGCAGCCGTTGCAGGTGTTGACGTCGATCGCCATCGCCCAGCGGTGGCGCTGGTTGGGATTGGAGTAGCTGCCGGCGGCGACCGGGATCTGGCGCTCGCTGCGGAACGGCTCGTCGGGCTGGGACGCATGCACGGCCTGCGAGGGAATCGTCTCGCCCGGCTTCATGCGGTGCGGCTCGCTGGTCTCGCCCGGGCGCGTCATCGCCTTCTCCAGCTCGGGCGACAGCTCGTAGCGCTCGGGGTGCGGCGGCGACCACGACCCGGCGGCGCCGGCGGCCAGCAGCGCGGAGACCGGGATCACCTGCGCCACGGCGCGCGTGCCCTGGAACTTCTCCGGCTGGGCCAGCGCGATCCCCGGCGTGCCCGCGGCCTTCGCCACGCGCGCCCTGGTCGCCAGGTACGCGAGCGCGCCGCTCGCCTGGTCCACCGCCTGCGGCAGCAGCGCGAGCGCGCGCACGCCGCGGCCCTTGGCGTAGCGGCCGTAGGAGGTGTGGCCCTGACCCAGCGGAATCGCGATCGTGTCCTCGCGGATCGCGGGCGTCACGTAGGCGGGCGCGGTCAGCTTGCCGGCCGGCGTCGTCACCTGCACCAGCTCGCCGGTCTCGACGCCGAGCGATTTCGCCGTGGCGGGGTTCAGCTCGACCCACGAGCCCCACGTGGCGCTCGTCACCGGATCGGGCAGCTCCTGCAGCCACGCCTTGTTGGCCCCGCGGCCGTCGTGCAGCACGCTCGGGAACAACACCAGGAACTTGTCGCCATCGCCCGCGAACGTGGGCGCCGCGAACGTCGCGCTGCCGCCGCCCGCGCTCGCCGCGCCGCCGGCCGGAAGCTGCGCCGGGAACACGCCGCCCTGCTGCACCACGCGGTCCCACGCCGCCTGGCCGGCGCCGGTGCGGCCCTGCCAGTGCGCCTTGAGGTAGTCGAGCCACGTGGCCTGCGCGATCCCGCCGAACCCGGCGGACTTCGCCAGCGCGATCAGGATGTCGCCGGCCGGACGCGCATCCATCATCGGCAGCGGCTGCATCGTCGGCTGCGACAGCGTGGTGACGCCCGGGATCGGCGCCGCGTCGCCCCAGCTCTCGAGCCAGTGCTGGGTCGGCAGGATCACGTCGCAGCGCTCGGCGGTCTCGTCCATCACCCCGGTCAGCGCCACCTTGAAGGGCACCTTGTCCATCGCGGCGGCGAACCCCGCCCAGTCGGGCACGCCGTACGCGGGATTGGCGCCCTCGACCACCAGCGCCTGCACCTGCCCCTGCGCCATGCCCTGAATCAGCTTCTGAAGGTCGGCGAAGCTCGCGACGCCGCCGAAGTCGAGCGCCAGATCGGGACGCACCGTCTGGCCGACGTTGCCGGCCACGCGGTTCAGCAGGTTGACGGCCGCCACCAGCGCCGTCGCCTGATCGCTCTGCGCGCTGACGCCGCCCGCCACCGCCAGCGAGGGCTTCGCCTTGGCGAACGCGCGCGCCAGACGCACGATCGTGTCCGCCGGCACGCCCGCCTGCGCCGAAGCCGCCTCGGGCGTCCACGCCGACAGATCCGCGCCGGCCGCGCCGCCGCCTTCCTTCGCGATCACGTTGGCCATCGCCAGCGCCACCGCGATCTCGCCGCCGGGCTTGACCGGAACCCACTCGTCCGCGTTCGAGCCCGTGGCCGACATCCGCGGCTCGACCGCCACGAACGTGCCGGCCTCGGGACGCGCGCGCATGGCGGCGAAGTCGCGCGCCTGCGCCGTGGGCGCGCCGTAGCTGCCGAGGAAGTCGGCGCCGAACGACACCACCATGTTGGCCTTGGCGAAGTCGAGCCACGGCACGCCGTCGCGGCCGAAGCTCTGCTTCGCCGCGGCGCGCACCGGCTCGTAGGCGAACGGCTCGTACATCAGGTGCGTGCCGCCCGCGCCCGCCGCCCACTCGCCCGCCAGCGTGGCGAACGTGCCGGTATGGTGCCGGGTGACGAGCGCCACGTGGCCCTTGGCCGCGCCCAGCTTCTGCGCCACGAGGCTCATCGCCTCGTCCCACCTGGCCGGCCTCCACGCGCCACCCTGCCTGATCATCGGCGTGCGCACCCGGTCGGGGTCGTACAGGCCCTGCAGCGCCGCCTGGCCGCGCGCGCACAGCCCGCCGCGGTTCAGGGGATGCGCGGGGTTGCCCTCGATCTTGATGGTGCGCCCTTCGCGCGCCTTGACCAGGATGCCGCAGCCGGCGGAGCACTCCTGGCACGTGCTCGCGTACCAGTTGGCCACACCCGGCAGCACGTCCGCCGGCGGCACCAGGTAGGGGATCAGCTTGTCGGCCTTGCGCGGCGCGCAGCCGGCGGCGCCGGCGGTGCCGATGCCGACCAGCTTCAGGAACTCGCGGCGCGAGAACGGCGCGTTGGCGCTCATCGGGCGACCCTCGGGCGCGGGCTCAATGGTGACACGTCAGGCAGTCCATGCTGGCGGGGCGCGCCGGGTTGTTGAGGTTGTCGCGGTGGCACGACACGCACCAGCCCATCTTGAGCGACGGATACTGGTACACCACCTTCATCGTCTGCACCGGCCCGTGGCACTGCTGGCACGCGAACCCGGCGCGCACGTGGCGCTCGTGGTTGAACTTCACGTGATCGGGCAGCCGGTAGACCTCGACCCACGGCACCTGCTCGTGGCGGTTCCAGTAGCCCGTCAACTTCTGGATCTCGGGCCGGTCGGTGACCGCGATCTTGTGGCACCCCATGCACGTGCCGAGCGAGGGGATGTCGGCGATCGGGGACTTCTCGGCGCTGTAGTGGCAGTAGGTGCAGTCCATCCCGAGCTTCCCGGCGTGGATGTCGTGCGGGAACTTGATCGGCTGCTCGGGTCCGCGCCGGGCGGGAAGCTCGGTCGTGAACGACTGCGTGAACGCCACCGTGCCGGCGGCGAAGGCAACTATCGCGATGGCGGGGATGAGGAGCTTCATCGGACCGGCGCGCACCCTAACCGCCGGTCCGGGGGATGTCAACGGGCTTGTGAAAATGGGCACAAGGTCCGGGGAAGCTCTGGCAATCGGCGGGACTGGACCGCTGACCCTGGTGAGCGACCGTCTGCCACCGAGCGGCCCCGCAGCGCTCCGCCCGGGCGGCCGCCGGCGGTTCACCGCCCGCGGATGATGACCTTGAGCAGCGTGCCCGCGGCCACGCGATCGCCGGGCTGCACGTCGTTCAGGATGGCGTCGTCGTCGACGTCCGCCGCGCGCGAGCCCATCCGCTGCACCACGCTGGCGAAGCTGCCGGCGACCGGCGCCTCCTGCACGCGCACGCGGTCGGGGCGCACGTCGAGCAGCGCGGGATCGCTCACGTTGCGGAACGAGCGCATGGTGTCGAACTCGCGCTGATCGTCGTCGCCGCCATTCGATGCGCCCAGGATCTGGAACATGCGGTCGTCCTTGCGGATGAACGCTGCGGCCAGCGTGGCCTGCACCGGCTGGCCCTGCGCGTTCTGGCCGGCCACCTCGACGTGGCCGACCCACGCCGGCAGCCCGCCCACCGACTCGAGCTGGCCGCGGCGCGCCGTGATCTTGCCGGCCGCCTGGAGCTGATCCACGTACGCGCCCGGGGACGCGCCCTTCGCGTCCACGATCGACACCTGCATCGCGGCGCTCTGGTCGGACTTGGCCGCCGTCACCGCCTGCTGGGTGTCCTGGTGCTGCCAGCCGGACGGGAACGTGACCTCGAACGCGAGCGAGGGGTTCACGTAGCGGTCGCCGGTGAAGTAGCCGTGGCGCGGATCGGACCCGAACACGATGTTGTTCATGCGCCGGACGTATGGCTCGCGCACCACCAGCAGCCCGCTCTTCCCCGCCGTCGCCTGCTGCGACAGCTGGGTGGTGCGCTGCTCGCGGTCGCCGGGGTCGGGATGGGTGGACAGGAACCCGGGCAGGCGCTGCCCGGCCTTGTCGCCGACGCGCTTCAGCATCGCGTAGGTGAGCGGCATCTGGCGCGAGTCGTAGCCGGCCTGGGTCGCGTACTGGACGCCCAGCTCGTCGGCCTCGGTCTCGTCCTGCCGGCTGTAGCGCAGGAACAGCAGCCCCAGCGCCTGCTGCGCCACCCCGCCGAACTGCCGGAACGTGGACGAGGTCGCCGATGCGATCCCGAGCCCGAGCCCGTAGAGCTGCTGCTGGGTCATCTGCTCGGCCGTGTGGCGGTGGGTGACGTGCCCGCACTCGTGCCCGAGCACGCCCGCGAGCTGCGCCTCGCTGTCCAGATACGGCAGGATCCCGCGCGTGACGAAGATGTAGCCGCCCGGCATCGCGAACGCGTTCACCGACGGATCGTCGATCAGCGTGAACGTCCAGCCGAGATCGGGCTGGTGCGACGCGTGCGCCACCTTCTGCCCCACCTGGTTCACGTACGCCTGCAGATCGGCGTCGTCGTACTTGCCGTACTGCTGGATGGTCTCGTTGTAGCCCTGCAGCCCGAGCGTCTTCTCCTGCCCCGGGCTCACGAGCGACAGCTCTCGGCGGCCGGTGACGGGATTGGTGGCGCACGCCGCCACGAACGCCAGCGCCGCCGCGATGGCGAGCGCCGCCCACCCTCTGGTCCCGAGCATCGATCCTCCCTGCGGCGTTGGCCGCGGTCTGGCGCGCCCTGGCCGGGACGGCTCGGCCTCGGTCGCGCGCGGGAATCCGGCCGCCACGAGCTCGGCGCGCACGCGTGCCTCGAGCCCGTAGGCCGGCAGCTCGCGGCGGTGGCGGCGGTAGCCGCGCCACGCCAGCTCGAGCAGGTAGCTCCACGCCGTCATCCCGCTCCGGTACTGGCCGACGTGCACCAGCTCGTGCGCGAGCAGCGCGAGCCCGTCGGCCGTGCGCGTGTCGCACGCCCCGCGGCGGAAGTGGATGGTGCGCCCGCGCGTGAGCCCGATCACCTGGGAGAGCGGGGCCATGTACCACGGCAGCCCGTGCTCGCGGATGCGCGCGGCCTCCAGGTCCGCGGCCGGGAGGTGCCGGGCGAGCGCCGCCTTCTCGGCCGCGGCGAGCGGCCGGCCGGCGCGGGAGCGCCGTGCCCGGGATCGCGGAACTGCGTTAGGGTATGGCATGAGGGCGGAATCTAATCTATGGTCTGCCGGATGTTCGAGCGCACCTTTCCCCGGGCCCTGGGCAGCCTGGAGCCGATGTTCGCGTTCGTCACCGAATTCGCGTCCGCGCAACGCCTTTCGCCCGCGGCCACCGGCGATCTGACGCTGATTGCCGAGGAGTTGTTCACGAACTGCGTCAAGTATGGCGGGGGCCCGGAGGGGGTCGCGATCGGCCTCGATCGCCAGGGGGCCGAGGTGACGCTCCGGCTCGTGGATCCCGGTGCCAGGCCGTTCGACCCCACCGCCGCGCCGGCGGCCGACGTGGCGGCGCCGATCGAGGCCCGGCGGGCGGGCGGCCTGGGGATTCATCTGGTGCGCAGCATCGCCCGCGAGCTGCGCTATGCGCGCGAAGGCGGCGCCAACGTGGTGACCGCGGTGATTGGGACGGAGGGGGCGGAGGGCTGATGTTCGAGCTGCGGGTGGAGGACGGGGGCCGGGTGGCCCTGCAGGGCCGGCTGGACGCCTCCCAGGCGGACGAGGCCGGCGAGCGGCTGGCGGCGCTGTCGGGCGCGGTCGTCCTCGACTGCGCCGCCCTCGATTACATTTCCAGCGCGGGCATCGGCGTGGTGGTGGAAACCTTCAAGCGCCTGCGGAATACGGGCGGCAGCCTCAAGATGGTCAACGTTCCCCCGCGCATCCGCACGGTGTTCACCTATGCCGGGCTCGATCGCGTGCTTCCGATGGAGTGACGCCGCCCCCCGCGGCGGATTTTTTCATCAACCTTTTCCCCCCGGGCCGGTCCTTATGGAAGCAGCCGAGGACGCCGAGCTGGTCCGACGCACGAGACATGGCGACGTTCGGGCGTTCGAGGCGCTGGTCGCGCGGTACGAGCGGCCGGTGTTCCACCTGGCGATTCGAATGCTGGGCAACCGGGAGGACGCGCGGGACGTGACGCAGGTGGCCTTCGTCAAGGCCTATCAGCGCCTCGATCAGTTCGACGGTCGCAGCCGGTTCTTCAGTTGGCTGTACCGGATCGCGATCAACGAGTCGCTGAACGCGCGGGCCCGGCGGCAGCCGGCGGAATCCTTGGACGAATCGCTTGAGTGGACGGGCCGCTCCCCCGACGAAGAGGCGGGCCGGAGCGAGCTGGAGGAGCTGGTGCAGGAGCTGATGGCGCGGCTCGAACCGGCGCAGCGGGCGCTGCTCGTGATGCGGCACCAGCTGCAACTGTCGTACGCGGAGATCGGGGAGACGCTGGGCGTCCCCGAGAAGACGGTGAAGTCCCGATTGTTCACGGCGCGGCGCGCGCTGGAAGTGCTGCTGCGCCGGCGCGGAGTGACGCAGGCATGAGCGACGACAGGCTCGAACGTGTGATGGACCAGGTGCTGGACGGCACGGCGACGCCGGCGGACGCGGCGAAGCTGGACGCGGCACTGGCGGGCGACCCTCGGGCCCGCGCCCGGTACGACGAGATGCGCAGCATGTTCCGGGCGTTGACGGCCGCTGCCGAGGTGCCGCCCGCCGATCTGCACGAGGGCATCATGGAAGGCGTGAGGGAAAGCGTGGGCCGCGCGCGCGCGACGGTGAGGCCGCATCCGTCCGCTGCGCGCGCGGTCCCGCATCCTGCGCTGCTCAAGTTCGCGTTCGCGTTCGCGTGCGGAAGCCTGGCGAGCGCGGTGCTGGTGCTGTCGCTCGTCGCGGGTGGGCCGCGCGCGAAGGGCGACCGGCTGCAGGCCGAAGGCACGATGGCGCCGCCCTCGCCGGCGTGGAGCGCACCGATCGCGCTCGAGGCCCCGGGCGCGAGCGCGGAGGCGCGCGTGGCCGCCGACGCGCGCGGCGTGCGCGTGGACCTCGACTGCCGCGGCGGCGCCAGGATGGTGAGGCTCGAGGCGGCGGGCGGAGCGCTCGCGCCGGCGGGCGTCACGTGGAAAGCCGGCCCGGCAGGGCGCATCACCCCGGCGCCTGACGGGGTCGAGATCGAGCTGGCCGGGCCGGCGCACTATCAGGTGATTTTCGACCGGATCGGTGCCACGCCGGCCGATCTGACGCTGCAGCTCCAATCCAGTGACGGCATGCGTTCGGTATCTCTGCTCACGAGGGACCGCTCTGGCGAGCACCGCTAGAGCCACAGGCGGCCCGGCGGTCTGACCCCGGTGCACGCAATACGGAGGGGAACGGACATGACTCGCAGGCAGCTGACGATCGTGGCAGGGATCCTGGTGCTCGCCACCGGGATCGGGTTCGTGGCCATGCGCGCGAACGGCCCGGTGCGTGACACGAGCGGCGCGATCGGCGCCGCCCAGCGCTACCACTCGGACCAGATCGCCGAGGGCGACGTGCAGCTCTCCGACGCCCAGGTGCAGGCGTTCCTGCAGAGCGACACGTTCCACAAGATCGCGACCAATCCGGAATTCCGGAAGGCCGTGACGAGCGGCGAGTTCGCCAAGGCCGTGCAGGTGAACGGCACCGGGCTGATCTTCCAGGACACGCGCCTGATCGCGCTGCTCAAGAGCGACACGTTCCAGAAGTTCGAGTCCGACGCCGGCCTGAGCCAGCTCGCCGCCAGCGACGCGTTCGCCCAGTTCGCGGCCGATGCCCAGCGCGATCCCTCGCTCGTGGACGCGATGAAGACGATCGTGGCCGACGACCACGCCCGGGCGATCGTGACCGAGACCGGGCTCGTGACGTTGCTGAAGAGCGACGTGGCGCGCCAGACGCTGCAGAGCGACAACTTCGCCAGGGTGATCGACTCGGGCGCGCTGCAGCGGCTGTCGCACGGCGACGTGTTCGAGAAGTTCATGGCCGACGTGGCCAGGCTCGGCACCACCGATACCGGGCTCCAGAACCTGATCGAGGCCAACCACCAGTACACCGAGCTGTCCAAGTCGACCGACTACGCGGTGCTGGTGAAGGACGGACTCAACAAGCTGATCGACGGCGGGTTCGCCAAGCTCTACACGGCGGGCGACGTGGGCAGCCGCATCACCGACTACCAGGCGATCTGCAAGGACGCCCCGGCGCTGGCGGCGATCGCCAGCGACGCGTTCAGCCACTACCTGGCCGACGTGGCCAAGACGACCACCGACGCCTCGATGCAGATCGACGCGGCGAAGCAGCTCGTGGCCAACGACGCGTTCGAGAAGTTCGTGACCGACGCGGGCTTGAAGACGCTCGTCACCGACGCCGGCTTCGTCACCGCGCTCCAGAACGACGCCGTGCAGCACGCGCTGACCGACGCCAACGTGCGCACCGTGATCACGGGCGACGACTTCCAGAAGCTCGTCACCAACCCCGACTTCCTGAACCTGGCCTCCAAGCCCGAGTTCCTGGCCTCGGTGCGCGACGGCTCGCTGCAGAAGGCGGTGGAGTCGGCCGAGTAGCTTCGGTTATCGTCACGGCACGCACGGGGATCCCGCGCCGGCGGGATCCCCGAAGCGTTTGTGCCGGAACCGCGTTCACGCCCACTCCCACTCCCGACGAGCCTCCCGATGCGCAGCGCGATCCATGTCGTGTTGCTGGCGTGCGGCGCGCTGCTGCCCGCGGCCGCCCTGGCGGCCGGCGGCTTCCAGGAGATCGACGCCCCGGGTGTCAGGCTCATCTACCCCGCGCCGCTGCTCTCCTACCTCGCCCCCTACACCGCGCGCTGCTTCGAGAACGCCTACCGGTTCCACACGCGCTACTGGGGCTACGCGCCGTGGGACCGCGTCAACCTGATCCTGGACGACGCCGGCGACTACGGGAACGCCGGCGTCACGGCGAGCCCGCGCAACACCATGGTGGTGCACATCGCGCCGTCCAACTTCGTGTACGAGACGGGCCCCAGCAACGAGCGCATCAACTTCACCATGAACCACGAGATGACGCACGTGGTGGCGCTCGATCAGGCGAGCGGCTCCGACCGGCTGTTCCGGCGGCTGTTCCTGGGCAAGGTGCGCGAGACCGACGAGCACCCGGAGTCGATCCTGTACGGCTACCTGACCGTGCCGCGCCGCGCCGCGCCGCGCTGGTACCACGAGGGGATCGCGGTGTTCTGCGAGACGTGGATGGCGGGCGGCATCGGCCGCGCGCAGGGGCCGTACGACGAGATGGTGTTCCGCGCGATGGTGCGCGACTCGGCGCAGTTCTGGGATCCGCTCGGGCTCGAGTCCGAGGGCACGCGCGTGGACTTCCAGGTGGGCGTCAACTCCTACCTGTACGGCACGCGCTTCATGGACTACCTGGCGTACCGCTACGGCCCCGACACGCTGCGCGCGTGGATCTCGCGCCAGCCCGGGAGCCGCAAGTACTTCTCGGCCCAGTTCCGCCACGTGTTCGGACGCTCGCTCGAGGACGTGTGGCACGACTGGGCCGCGTTCGAGCGCGACTTCCAGCATGCGAACCTCGATTCCATTCGCCGCTACCCGGTGACGCCGGCGCGCGACCTGTCGCGCGAGGCGCTGGGCTCGGTGTCGCGGGCGTACGTGGACTCCGCGCGGCGCGTGGTGTACGTGGCCGTGCAGGGACGCGGCTCGCTCGCGCACGTGGCGGCGATTCCATTGGACGGCGGGCCCTCCCGCACGCTGGCCGAGGTGAAGGGGCCGGCGCTCTACTTCGTGTGCGCGCTGGCGTGGGATCCCGATCGGCGCATGCTCTACTACACCGCCGACAACAACGACTGGCGCGACCTGATGAGCCTCGATCCCGCCACCGGCCGCACGCGCCGGCTGATCCGGCAGGCGCGGATCGGCGACCTCGCGTTCGATCGCGCGGACAGGAGCCTGTGGGGCGTGCGCCACTTCAACGGTTACTCGACCGTGGTGCGGCTCGCGCCGCCCTACCGCGACTGGCACCAGGTGTGGACGCTCCCCTACGGGCGCGACCTGTACGACCTCGACATCTCGCCCGACGGGCGCTGGCTGTCGGCCTCGATGGCGGAGATCAGCGGGCGGCAGAGCCTGCGGCTCTACGATCTGGCGCGGCTCGCGGCCGGCGACACCAGCGCGCGCGAGCTGCACGACTTCGGCGCCTCGATCCCGACCGGGTTCGTGTTCACGCCCGACGGCCGCGCGCTGTACGGCACCTCCTACTACACCGGCGTTTCCAACGTGTGGCGCTACGACCTGGCGTCGGACTCGCTCGACATCGTGAGCAACGCCGAGACCGGGCTGTTCCGCCCGGTGCCGCTGGGCGGCGATTCCCTGCTGGCGTTCCGCTACACCGGCCAGGGGTTCGTGCCGGCGACGATCGCGGCGCGCCCGCTGCAGGACGTGAGCGCGGTCAGCTTCCTCGGCGCCGAGCTGGTGGAGCGCAGGCCCGAGCTCAAGAGCTGGAAGGTGCCATCGCCCGCGCACGTCGCGCTCGACTCCACCGCCACGCCGCACCCCTATCGCCCGCTCGCCAGCGTGCGGCCGGTCAACGTGTATCCGGTGTTCGAGCGCTACAAGGCCTCGGACGGCGGCGGGCTGCGCGCCAGCTTCGCCGATCCGCTCGGGTTCCATCAGCTGGACGTGAGCGCCACGTGGACGGGCGCCCAGGAGCTGCCGTCGGACCAGCGCTGGCACCTGGCGGCCGAGTACCGCCACGCCGGCTGGACCGCGAAGCTGCGCCGCGATCCGGCCTCGTTCTACGACCTGTTCGGGCCCGTGAAGACCAGCCGGCGCGGCAACAACGCCAGCCTGGCGTGGACCCGCACGCTGATCCGCGACACGCCGCGCACGCTGGAGCTGGCCGCGTCCGCCAGCGGCTGGACCGGGCTCGAGCGGCTGCCCGACGCACAGAACGTGGCCACGCTGGCGGGGTTCGACAAGCTGGTGGCGAGCGAGGCCAGCCTGACGTGGAAGAACCTGCGCTCCTCGATCGGCGCCGCCGACTACGAGAAGGGCCAGATCGCGCGCGTCACGCTGTCGGCCAACACCGTGCGCCGCGTGCCCACGATCGGCGATGCGCGCTGGCGCACGTTCCCGATCGCCGAGGCGGCGCTCGACCTGGGCCAGCCGCTGCCCGTGCGCAACAGCTCGCTGTGGCTGCGCACCGCCATCGGCGGCGGCAACGGCGATCCGGCCGAGCCGTTCGCCACCACGTTCTTCGGCGGGTTCGGCAACAACGTGGTGGACCACGCCGAGCCCAAACGCTTCCGCGACGTCACGAGCCTGCCCGGGTTCGAGATCGACCAGGTGGCGGGCCGCACCTACGGCCGCGCGCAGCTCGAGCTGAACCTGCCGCCGCTGCGCTTCGAGCGCGCCGGCGTGGTGCCGTTCTACGCCACCTGGGCGCGGCTGGCGCTGTTCACGACCGCGCTCGCCACCGATCCCGACCGCCCGGCCGAGCGCGCCCGCTACGGCGACGTGGGCGCGCAGGTGGACGTGCGCTTCCAGCTCCTGACCCAGCAGCCGCTGACGCTGTCGTTCGGGTTCGCGCGCGCCACGCAGCGCCACGGCCCGGGGCGCGACCAGGGCATGATCTCGCTCAAGATCCTGTGACCGCGCTCGTCCCGATCGTCGTCGGCCTGGGGCCGGTGATCGTGTTCCTCGCCGCGCTGGTGGCGATGGACAGCTATCGCCTGGTGCGGCGCCGCGACGTGGCCATGAGCCTGGCGTGGGGCGCGCTCGCCGCGCTGCTGGCGTGGTTCGCCAACGGCGCGCTGCTCGCGCGCGGGATGCCGCGGGCGGAGGTGACCGGCACGTTCGCGCCGCTGTTCGAGGAGGCGCTCAAGGCCGCGTGGGTGGTGGTGCTGCTCGCCACCGACCGCGTCGGGTTCCTGGTGGACGCCGGCATCCACGGATTCGCGATCGGCACCGGGTTCGCACTGGTCGAGAACGCGAGCTACGCGCACGCGATCGGCTCGGGCCCGGTGCTGCTGTGGGTGGCGCGCGGGCTCGGCACCGCGGTGATGCACGGCGCCACCACCGCCGTGGTGGCGATCGCCGCCAAGGCGCTGGCCGAGCGCCACCACCGCCCCGCGTGGCTCGCGACGCTGGCCGGCTGGGCGCCGGCCGTGGTGGTGCACGCGCTGTTCAACCGCTACACCGGCTCGCCGCTGGTCTCGACCACGGTGCTGCTCGTCACCATGCCGCTGCTGCTGCTGGGCGTGTTCGAGTGGAGCGAGCGCGCCACGCGCCGCTGGGTGGGCGCCGGGCTCGATCAGGACGCCGACGCGCTGGAGCAGATGCTGGGCGACACCGCCCACGACACGCCCGCCGGCCGCTACCTGGCCGAGATCTCGCACCGGTTCCCGCCCGCCGCGGTGGCGGACATGTTCTGCCTGCTGCGCATCCACCTCGAGCTGTCGGTGCGCGCCAAGGCGCTGCTGATGGCGCGCGCCGCCGGCGTCGAGATCCCGCTCGACGACGACGAGCTGCGCGCCCAGTTCACCGAGCTCAAGTTCCTCGAACGCTCGATCGGCCGCGCCGGCCTGCTGGCCCTGGCCCCCCTGCGTCGCAAGAGCAGCCGCGACCTGTGGCAGCTATTGGTCCTGCAACGCGGCTCGCTGTCCGCCAGCTTGCCGCCCGCGCTGCGGCGGGATCAATAGCACAGCGCGTAGGGAAGCCCCGGGGGATTCACGTCCCGGGCTCCCTCACCGCCGATAGAGCGCCTTGATCTGGCCCCAAGACTTCGGCAGTGAGGGAACGGTGTTCGTCTGCCAAGTCACGACATTCTGCCTGTTCGAGAACCTGATCGTCGTGACGCTGCCATCCGACAAGAGGAACACCATCTGTCGAAGCGTGATCGTCGCGTAATCACTGCATCCCCCGCATGCTCCAATCCCAAATGCGTTCGTATTCATGATCCGGAGCCGCGCACCAAGATATTCGACTCCGGAAGTCGGCTGAAGACCCCCGGAGAAATATCCCACGACACTGAGCTCCGCCTGATTGGGGAATCCAAGGGTCGAGTGGAAGAACTGCTGCGTGCTATCAGGTGTGACGCCCAAGTTCGCACATCCAGGTCCATCCGAGGGCAGGTATCCAGGGGCAACCGCTCCCGCCCTGCACAGGCCGCTGCCGACCATCCACCAGTCGGGCAGCAGGGAGTCGTTCGGAGTTTGAATGATAAGGTCGACGTTGTAGGCCACGATCGGTGCTTGAAAGGAGAACCCGGCGAAAGACGCCACAAGGTCTTCGCTCCCGACGTTCGTCGAACAGGCGAACGTCTTGCTCGTGACTCCGCCAACTCCGCAATCGTCCCACGCCAGATCGATGGCCTGCGCGCAGGCGGGCCCCGCCAGTAGCATGGTGACTGCAACTAGAAACCATCGGCCCATCCCGCTCCTCCTGCTCACCACAGGCTCTGCCACGCGGAGCCATCGTAGATCTGCGCCTTGCCCGTGGACGTATTGAAGATCGTGTCCCCCGCTGCCCAATTGGAGAACGCCGAGACGTCGGAAGCTGAAAGCCTCGGAAGCCTGATTCGCCACATGCTGCCGAGGAGAACGCTCTTACTCGACTGATCGCCCACGTCCAGCTCTTGCGAGGCGCCAAGTCCACCCACGACTCCCCCGCCCGACACGGTCGCTTCGCACGAGCTTCCGATAACCACGTGGTGCCCGGAACTTGGCTTGGCGCTCTCGAAGATGGTGAGGTTCGCCACCTCAATGCTCTTCCCAGTCCCGGCGAACTCGACGTAGGTCGTCTGGCTTGAGCCCGCGCTCGAAAACAGGCATGACCTGACCGCAATCCCGATGTAGTTGCCCGAGTTCGACGTCGCCTTGATCACGGTTCCGGGTATGTCCTCGAACCAGCACCCTACGATCACGACTTGGTTCGTTTCGGTCAGGTGGATGGCTCCGCCATTGCCGGGGGTTCCCGCAAGCCCGGCTTGAAAGACACACCGCTCGAAGGCGAGGCCGTTGGCGGTTGTCGCGAGGACAGCGGAGTCGTTGAATCCCTGGAAGAAGCAGTCCTTGAAGTACTGGGTCGTTGAAGCCTCGGTCTTCGTGGCTGGTGACGGCGAGTCGATGGCCACGCAGCCCTTGCCAGGACTGTCGACATCGACTCTTTCGTAAACGCCCCATACCGAGAAATTGTTCTCGGGATTCGAGCTGTTGTTCCGCGTTCCATCAACGTGGACGCCATATCCCGCGCAGAAGGAGATCTTCACGTCCCTGACGTGAACGCCGAATATGTCCGTGTCCACGCCCGATCCGACCTTGTCGCTCTTGATGCGTATTCCGGCGCCTTCGCCGCTGAGTTTGTTGAATTCGACCGGGCCAACAATGGAGAGGCGTTCGATCGTCTGGTTGATGCCCTGGATGACGATCAGGTCTGTGTCGACATCCATGTTGTTGGCGTAGTCAAGTATCGTTTGATCAACGCCATCGCCAAGAATAGTCACTGGCCTGTCGTCGGGCAGCAGCAACGGGGGCGTAAACGAGGGAGCAGTGGTGAGCCCGTAAACGCCGGCCGGTATATAGACTACCCCCCCCCGGTGGGAAGGGCGTCTATCGTGGCCTGAATGGTGGGGTAGTCGCGGGCGTTGACCCAGGCCACGCCGCCGCGCATCCAGCCGCCCTCGACATCCTCGTACAGGAGGTACGAGATGTAATCCGCGCCGAAGATGGTGACGATGATGTCGTAGCGCGTCTCGGCAACGTAGAATCCGATGTATCCCTCGCCATCGGCGATCGGCGCCGACGTCGCGGCCCACGTGCCGGTGGCCTCGTTGTACACAGTCGGGAACGAATCGGTCCGGACAAGACGTGAGCCACGCTCCAGCGGGATGGCGTCCGTCCCCGTGTTGTGGATCGTGACCGTGGGTCCGGAGGCCAGGTTCATCGCCGTGATCGTCATCGTGTTGGTGGAGCTATCCGTGCCGTTCTGCACGGTACTTCCGACCGCGAGTCGCCCGGTGTCGTAGACGTCCACGGCGACCGCTGCCCCGCCGGAGATCGTGACTGCCGTGCGAACGGTCGCGCCGAGATAGTGAGGAACCACTGGCGCGCCCCCGACCGGGACGAGGGTCGAGTCTGAGGTGGATGCCTCGGCGAGGACCCTGGTTTCGTAGTGTCGCAATGTCAGCTTCGGCATGACAGCCCTTTGGCCGGCGCCGCGCCGGGGTCGGGCGCGGTGGTCATTCGGTCAAGAGCATACCGCTTCACGGGCCCCGGGCTTCAGTCGTTTCTTCCGTCTGGACCCGAGACTCGCCGGAAGCTGCAGCTACGCGGTTGCCAAGGCGTTATGGCGAGCCCGAGGCCCGATCAATAGCGCGGGACGGCGGGGTCGATTTCGCGGGACCAGGCGTCGATGCCGCCTTGCAGGTTCTTGAGCTTGCGGAAGCCGGATTGCTTCAGGAACTCCAGCGCGCGCTGGCTCCTCTGGCCGTGGTGGCAGTAGAGCACGATCTCGCGGCTGGAATCGAGCTCGGAGACGCGCTCGGGCAGGGAGTTGAGCGGCATCAGCGTGGCGCCCTCGATGCGCGCGATCTGCCACTCGTGCGGCTCCCGCACGTCCACCAGCATCGGCGGGTCGCCCGCGCGCTGCTGGTCGGCCAGCCCGCGCACGGAGATGTCGTCGGCGCCGGCGTGCGCATCGGCGGGCACGATGCCGCAGAACTGCTGGTAGTCGATCAGCGCCGTCACGCTCGGATGCTCGCCGCACACCGGGCACTCGGGGTCCTTGCGCAGCTTGAGCTCGCGGAACCGCATCGCCAGCGCGTCGAACAGCAGCAGCCGGCCGATCAGGGGCTCGCCCGCGCCGAGCAGCAGCTTCAGCGTCTCGATCGCCTGCACCACGCCGATCACGCCCGGCAGCACGCCGAGCACGCCGCCCTCGGCGCAGGACGGCACGAGCCCGGGCGGCGGCGGATCGGGGTACAGGCAGCGGTAGCAGGGCCCGCGCTTGGCGTCGAACACGCTGGCCTGGCCCTCGAACCGGAAGATGCTGCCGTACACGTTGGGTTTGCCGAGCAGCACGCACGCGTCGTTCACGAGGTAGCGCGTCGGGAAGTTGTCGGTGCCATCCACGATCACGTCGTAGCGCGCGAGGATGTCGAGCGCGTTCTCGCTCGAAAGCCGCACGGCGTGGCGCTCGACCTGCACATTGGGATTGATGTCGCGGATGCGGTCGGCGGCGGAATCGAGCTTGGGACGGCCGACGTCCGCGGTGCCGTGCAGGATCTGGCGCTGCAGGTTGCTCTCGTCCACCACGTCGAAGTCCACGATGCCCATGCGGCCGACGCCGGCGGCGGCGAGGTACAGCGCGAGCGGCGAGCCGAGCCCGCCGGCGCCCACGCACAGCACGCTCGAGGCCTTGAGCTTCCGCTGCCCGGCGAGCCCGACCTCGGGCAGGATCAGGTGCCGGCCGTAACGCAGCAGCTCCTCCTGCGACATCGGCGGCAGGCCGTCCTCGCCCGTCGCCCACGCCGGCGCGCGGCGGCCGCCGGCGATGCTGGGCACGATCGCGACGTGGTCTTCGGCCGAGACCGGCGTCGCCTCGCGCGCGAGGTGGCGGATGTCCTCGTCGTTCACGTACACGTTGACGAACCGCCGCAGCCTGCCGTCGGCGTCGTACAGGTGCGCTCGCAGCGCCGGGTGCGCGGCCACCAGCTTCGCCAGCGCCTCGCCCGCCGTCGCCGCCTCGACCTCGATCGTGGCGAGCCCGCCGGCATAGGCGCGCAGCGGCGTCGGAATGTGAATGCGGATCGTGCTCACGAACGCTACTCCTCTGCGGCGGGATCGGCGGCGGCGCGCGCCGCGTGCGGCGCCACGATCGCCACCTCGACCTCGTCGAACGCGGCGCGGTCGTCGCGCAGCCGCCAGGCGGTGGTGGCCTCCGCACGCCCGCGCACGACGCCCACGATCACGTAGTCATACCACGGCCAGGCGTGCTCGAGATCGAACGCCGAGGGGCGCGCCGGGTGGTCGGGGTGCGAGTGGAAGAACGCCACCACGTCCAGCGCTTGCGCGCGCGCGCGGCGTTCGGCTTCCAGCACCTGCCCGGGCGCGATCAGGTAGCGGTTCGCGCGCGAATCCTCACGCGTGTTCTCGAACGCCATCACCTCGGCCACCTGGCGCGCGCCGTCGCCGCGTCCCAGCAGCACGCCGCAGCCCTCATCGGGATACGCGCGCTCGAGCGCGGCGTGGATCTGCGCGAGCTGATCGCGCGACAGCTCGAGCCTCATGCCGCGCCCTCGGCGTCCCACAGCGGATCGCTCAGGTAGCGCTCGGCGCCGTCCGGCAGCACGCACACCACCACGCCCGACTCGAGTCCGCGCGCCACGCGCGCGGCGGCCGCCACCGCCGCGCCGGCCGACCAGCCGAGCAGCAGCCCCGCGCGCGCCTGCGCCTTCACCGTGGCGATCGCCTCCTCGCTCGCGATCGCGAGCGTGCGGCGATGGACGGAAGGATCGTAGATCGGCGGCACGAGCGCGCTCGGCAGATGCTTCAAGCCTTCGAGCGCGTGCAGCGGGCCGTCCGGCTGCACGGCGATCACCTCGATCGCGGGATCGAATTCGCGCAGCCGCCGCGCGCATCCCACCAGCGTGCCCGAGGTGCCGATGCCGGCGACCAGGTGCGTGATGCGGCCCTCGGTCTGCTCCCAGATCTCGACCGCGGTGCCGTGATAGTGCGCGAGCCAGTTGGCGGGGTTGGCGTACTGGTCGGCGTGGAAGTAGCGCTGCGGGTGGCGGCGCGCCAGCCCGCGCGCCGCGCGGATCGCGCCGTCGGTGCCCTCCATCGGGTCGGTCGGCACGATCTCGGCGCCCAACGCCGCGATCAACCGGCGGCGCTCGACGTTGGCGTTCCCCGGCAGGCACAGCGTGACCCCGATGCCGCGCCGGGCGCCGATCCAGGCGTAGGCGATCCCGGTGTTGCCGGAGGTGGCATCCAGCAGTCGCCGGCCGCCGGCGAGCGAGCCGTCGCGCTCGGCTGCCTGGATGATGGCCCACGCCGCGCGGTCCTTGACCGAGCCACCCGGGTTCGCGCTCTCCAGCTTCCCGAGCACGGCCACCCCGTCGGGCAGATCGAGGCCCGCGATCGGCACGAGCGGCGTGTGCCCGATGCGGGCGGTCAGGTCGGGAATGGCCAGATCCGTGGCCTCGGGGGCGTGGTGCCGGTGCATGAGAACGCGTTTCGATGCGGCAGGCCAACGAACGTTCGAGAATCGTTCCGTGCGCGCGGGATGCCCCGATCGGCGCCCGATGGGCGCCGCGCGCCCGGCTCACGCGCGCCGCTGGCCTGCCCTCCGGTCCGCGGCTACGATGCGGCGCATGATCCTGGCCGGCGACGTCGGGGGCACCAAGACTCATCTGGCGCTGTTCGACCCCAACGGCTCGGCGCGCGAGCCGGTGGCCGATCGCAAGGTGTCGAGCGCCGGGTTCGACTCGCTGGAAGCGATCGTGCGCGAGTTCCTGGCCGGCGTCGGGGCCGGCGTCGGCGGCCGCGACGCGCGCCCCGCGCGCGCCGTGTTCGGCATCGCCGGGCCGGTCGTTGACAACACCGTCGACACCACGAACCTGCCGTGGCACATCGACGCCGCGGCGATGAGCGACGTGCTGGGCGGCGCGCGCGTCGATCTCATGAACGACCTCGAATCCACGGCGTGGGGGCTGCCGCTGCTGGGCGATCGCGACCTCGAGACGCTGCAGTCGGGCACCCCGGCGCGCGGCAACCGCGTGCTGATCGCGGCCGGCACCGGGCTCGGCGAGGCGCTGCTGGTGTGGGACGGAGGCACGTGGCGGCCATCGGCATCGGAGGGCGGCCACACCGACTTCGGCCCGCGCGATGCGACCGAGGACGAGCTGCTGCGCTGGCTGCGCGCGAAGTACGGCCGCGCGAGCTACGAGCGCATCCTGTCGGGCAAGGGGCTCGCCGACCTCCACCGCTTCCACGCCGAAACCGGACGCGGCGCCGAGCCCGCCGAGGTGGCGCGCGCGTTCGCGGCGGCGCCGGACCCGGCGGCGGTCGTCACCGCGGCCGCGCTCGACGGCGCGAGCGAGCGCGCGCGCCTCACGGTCGAACGCTTCATCTCGATCTATGGAGCCGAGGCCGGCAATCTCGCGCTCAAGGGACTGGCGGTGGCGGGCGTCTACGTGGGCGGCGGCATCGCGCCGCGCCTGCTGCCACTGCTGCGCCAGGGCGGATTCGTGCGCGCGTTCGGCGACAAGGGCCGGCTGTCGCCGGTGCTGGCGCGCATGCCCGTCGCGCTGATCCTGGACGACCGCACCGCGCTGTGGGGCGCGGCCGCGGTGGCGATGAACGCCGGCCGCACAACCCACGGAGGAAGCTCATGACCACGCCCGTCGCGACGGCGCGCGATCTCGATCAGCTCGCGGTCAACACCATCCGGTTCCTGGCCGTGGACGCGGTCGAGAAGGCGAACAGCGGGCATCCCGGCATGCCGATGGGCATGGCCGACGTCGCGTTCGTGCTGTGGACGCGGTTCATGCGCTACCAGCCGCACGATCCGGCATGGCCCGACCGCGACCGGTTCGTGCTGTCGGCGGGCCACGGCTCGATGCTGCTGTACGCGATGCTGCACCTGACCGGCTACGACCTGCCGATGGAGGAGCTGCAGCGCTTCCGCCAGCTCGGCAGCAGGACGCCCGGGCATCCCGAGTACGGCCACACCGTCGGCGTCGAGACCACCACCGGCCCGCTGGGGCAGGGGTTCGGCAACGGCGTGGGGCTGGCGCTGGCCGCGAGGATGCTGCGCGCGCGCTTCGATGCCACCGACTTCTCGCCCGTGTCGTGGCGCGTGTTCGGGATCGTGAGCGACGGCGATCTGATGGAGGGCGTGTCGTCCGAGGCCGCCTCGCTCGCCGGCCACTGGGGGCTCGGCAACCTGATCTACGTCTACGACCGCAACAGCATCACCATCGAGGGCAGCACCGAGCTGGCGTTCACCGAGAACGTGGGCGCGCGGTTCGAGGCATACGACTGGCACGTGCAGCACATCGACGCGCACGACCGCGGCGAGGTGACGCACGCGCTCGAGGCGGCCGTGGCCGAGACCCAGCGTCCGAGCCTGATCGTGGCCACGAGCCACATCGGCTACGGCGCGCCCCACAAGCAGGACACGCGCGAGGCGCACGGCGAGGCGCTCGGCGCCGACGAGGTGAAGGCCACCAAGCGCGCGCTCGGCTGGCCCGAAAGCCCGACGTTCCTGGTGCCGGACGAGGTGCGCGGGCTGTTCCGCGCGCGCGCCGAGGCGGTGCGGCCCGCGTACGAGGCGTGGCAGCGCGAGTTCCGCGCGTGGCGGCAGCGTTACCCGGCGCAGGCACAACTGTGGGACGCGCACGTCGAGCGGCGCGTGCCGGACGACATCCTGGCGCAGCTCGTGGCCGCCGCGCCGCGCGGCCCGGGCGCCACGCGCGCGCACGGACACGCCGTGCTGCAGCGCGCCGCGCACGCGGTGCCGGCGCTGGTGGGCGGCGCCGGCGATCTCGAGCCATCGACCAAGACCGCGATCGACGACTCGGATTCGATCGCGCGCGACACGTTCCTGGGCCGCAACCTGCACTTCGGCATCCGCGAGCACGCCATGGTCGCGATCTGCAACGGGCTCGCGCTGTCGGGGGGGTTCATCCCCTACGGCAGCTCGTTCCTCGTGTTCACGGACTATTGCCGGCCCTCGCTCCGGCTGTCGGCGCTGATGGGGGTCCAGGCGATCTGGGTGCTGACGCACGACAGCGTGTTCCTGGGCGAGGACGGACCCACGCACCAGCCGATCGAGCAGCTCACCTCGCTGCGCGCGATGCCCAACATGCTGGTGATCCGCCCCGCCGACGGCGTCGAGACCGCGGGCGCGTGGGGCGTGGCGCTGGCGCGGCGCGACGGCCCCACCCTGCTCGCCCTCACGCGCCAGAACCTGCCCGCGCTCGAGCGCGGCCCGGAGTTCGATCCGGCGTGGCTCGCGCGCGGCGGCTACGTGCTGCGCGACGTCGGGAACCCCACGGCCGTGCTGATCGCCACCGGCTCCGAGGTATCGCTTGCGATACAGGCCGCGGACCTGCTCGCGCAGCGGGGCGTCGCGCTGCGCGTCGTCAGCATGCCCGCCCCCCGACGCTTCCTGGAACAGGAGCGTTCGTGGCGGGACCTGGTGCTCCCGGCCGGAATCCGGCGCATCTCAGTGGAAGCCGCGGCAACCTGGGGCTGGCGCGAGATCGTGGGCGATGACGGGCTCGCGATCGGCATCGACCGCTATGGCGTGTCGGCGCCGCTGGCGCAGGTGCAGCAGGCATTCGGATTCACGCCCGAGGCCTTGGCCGGGCGCATCCGGGACTGGCTGGCAGGCTGAAGCTCCGCTCCCCCGGAAAGGGACCACCCATGAAATGGATCACACGCGCGAACGCCAAGGTGGACCGGGTGGCATGCCCATGGTTGATCCGGCGGTTCATCGACCCCGATGCCGAATTCCTGTTCGTGCCCGCCGAGCAGGTGCTGGCCACGGCGGAAGCGGAGCAGGCGCTGTCGTACGACGCGCCCGGCGCGCGCTACACGCACCGTGACGGCAAGTGCACGTTCGAAGTGCTGATGGACGAGTACGAGCTGACCGATCCCGCGCTCAAGCGGCTCGCGCGCATCGTGCACGGCGCGGACGTCACCAACGACCTGTGGGACGCGGCCGAGGCGCCGGGCCTGAAGGCGCTGGCGCACGGGTTCGCGATGACCACCGCCGACGATCACGTGAAGATCGCGCAGGAGTCGGCGATGTACGACGCGCTCTACGCCTGGTGCCAGGCCAAGGCGTCGCACGCGGCGGCGGCGGCGGCGGCCACGCCGAACTGGTAGCGGCGCACTTCACCCCTTGGCTCCATAATCGAGCGCGAGCCATGGCCGGCCGGATGGCGATGGGCGCTGCGATCACCGATACAGAGTCTTCACGGCGCCCCAGGTGGAGTGGCGTGCCCCGGTGACGAGCGCGCAGTCCTTGCCGGGCGTGCCGTAGAGCATGCACAGGCAGGTCAGCTCCTTGGGGCCGATCTGGTAGCGCTGCCCCTTCGGGATCGTGGACTGCATCACGTTCTTTCCGCTGCCATCGTCGTTCTGGTGCGCGAGCCCGAGCAGGTGCCCGATCTCGTGCAGCATCACCGAGTAGAAGTCGAACCGCGACATCGCCGGCGCGCCCGCCAGCCGGTAGTCCCAGCGGATGCGCGCGCATCCCCCGCCGCCGGCCACCGCCGCGTGCGTGAACCAGGTGATGTCGGCCTCGCGCAGGCAGTCGGGATACAGCCCCTGTGTGTCGGCCTGCAGGATCGCGAGCACGCCGTCGGCCGGCACCACCTGCATGCTCGTGTCCGAAACGCCCGGCCCGGCCACGGCGACCAGCCAGCCGGGGCCGAGCACGTTGACGCCACCCGCGTCCAGCTTGCCGTTGCTGTTGTGCCCCGTCGACGCCGTCTGCCTGCCGTCGGTGCGATGGCCGTCCAGGTCGGCGTTGGAGTACACGCCCTGCAGCGGCGGCCCGATGTCCGGGTCGGCGCACACGACGCCGTTCTGATCGGCCGCCCACAGGTTGCCGGCGGCGTACACCAGCCGCAGCCTCGCGCCCACCGTGACCAGCGCCGCGTTCCAGTCGTTCACCGCCTTCTGGAAGCACTGTCCGCGGCTCACCGCGTCGCCGTAGCCCGCGTTCTCGAGCATCGGATCGAGCGATGGATTGAAGTTGAGCGTCACCGCCGTGTCGGGCGGACACCACTTGATGGTGCCGGGATTGTCGCAGTCGGTGGTGGTCTGCGCGCGCACGGCGTCGGCGGCGAGCGTGAGCGCGATCGTCAGCGCGGCGGAGCGGAGCAATCGCACGGCGGTCATGGCGTCCTCCGGGGGCGTGGGCGGCCTCGCGCGCAGCGCTCGCGAGTGGGAAGTCGGAATGCTGCGAGGCGGTGAACGCACGGTCAAGGCGAAACGGCGGGCGACCTGCGAGTTCACTGGCGGCAAACGAACCGCCCCCGGCGCCGGAGCCCCGGGGGCGGACGATGATGGCGGCGCGGCTACCGGCCGGGTGTGGCCGCCGTCGCGGTGCTCTTCGCCTGCAGCCGCTGCTCGAGGCCCTTGAGCTCGTCGCGGATGCCCTGCGGCAGCCGGTCGCCGAAGCGGTCGAGATGCTGCCGGATCTGCGGCATCTCGGCGAGCCAGCCCTCGACGTCCACGCGCGTCAGCTCCTCGAGCACGCCGGGCGCCATGTTCAGGCCCGAGGTGTCGAGCGCGCCGGGCGCCGGCAGGTGGCCGATCGGCGTCTCCGTGGCTTTGGCGGCGCCGTTCACGCGCTCGAAGATCCACTTGAGCACGCGGCTGTTCTCGCCGTAGCCGGGCCACAGGAACCGGCCGTCCGCGCCCTTGCGGAACCAGTTCACGTGGTAGATGCGCGGCAGCTTCGCCGCCTCCCCGCGCGCGCCGATCGCCAGCCAGTGGCCGAAGTAGTCGCCCATGTGGTAGCCGCAGAACGGCAGCATCGCGAACGGATCGAAGCGCAGCTGCCCCACCGCGCCGGCCGCCGCGGCCGTGGTCTCGCTGCTCATGATCGCGCCCAGGAACGTGCCGTGCTGCCACGAGCGCGCCTCGTTGACGAGCGGCACCGTGCTCGCGCGCCGTCCGCCGAACAGGATCGCCGAGATCGGCACGCCGCGCGGATTCTCCCACTCCGGCGAGATCGCCGGGCACTGATTGGCGGGCGTGGTGAAGCGCGCGTTCGGATGCGCGGCCTTGCGCCCCGCCTTCGGATTCCACGGGCGCCGCAGCCAGTCCACCGCCTGCGGTGGCGCCGCGTCGGTCATTCCCTCCCACCACACGTCGCCTTCCGGGGTGATCGCGCAGTTGGTGAAGATCGAATTCTTCGCCACCGTGCGCATCGCATTCGGATTGCTGGCCATGCCGGTGCCGGGCGCGACACCGAAGAATCCGGCCTCGGGATTGATCGCCCACAGCCGGCCGTCCTCGCCGTACTTCATCCACGCGATGTCGTCGCCGACCGTCTCCACCTTCCAGCCCGGCAGCGTGGGCGTGAGCATGGCGAGGTTGGTCTTGCCGCACGCCGACGGGAACGCGCCCGCCACGTAGATGGTGCGGCCCTCGGGGTTGGTGATGCCGAGGATCAGCATGTGCTCGGCCATCCAGCCCTCGTCGCGCGCCTGCACCGAGGCGATGCGCAGCGCGTGGCACTTCTTGCCGAGCAGCGCGTTGCCGCCGTAGCCGGAGCCGAACGACATGATCTCGCGCGTGGCCGGGAAGTGGGAGATGTACCTGTGCTGCGGATTGCACGGCCACGGGCTGTCGGGCTGGTTCTCGGCCAGCGGGGCGCCCACCGAGTGCAGGCCGCGCACGAACTCGCCGTCGCCGAGCGACTCCAGCACCTTCGTTCCCACCCGCGCCATCAGGTGCATGTTGGCGACCACGTATGGCGAGTCGGTGATCTCGACGCCGATCTTGGCGATCGGCGAGCCGATCGGGCCCATGCTGTAGGGGATCACGTACATGGTGCGCCCCTGCATGCAGCGGTAGAACAGCTCGTCCAGCGTGGTCTTCATCTCGGCCGGGTCGCGCCAGTGATTGCTGGGGCCGGCGTCCTCGCGCTCGGGCGAGCAGATGAACGTGAACTCCTCGACGCGCGCCACGTCGGCGGGGTCGGAGCGCACGGCGATCGAGTTCGGCCGCCTGGCCGGATCGAGCATCATGCCGGTGCCGGTCTGGACCATCAGGCGCAGCATGGCCTGATACTCCGCCGGCGAGCCGTCGCACCACACCACGGCGTCCGGCTGGCACAGATCGGCCGTGTCACGCACCCAGGCTTCGAGCTTCGCGTTGCGGGTCATGGCGTCGTCCTGGGATCACCCGACAGCGGATCACCCGGTTGGGGTAGGCCCGCCCACCGCACGGGCAGGATTCGAGGTTTGCGCGCATGGTAGCGCGGCCCCGTGCGGTGGGGCAAAGACGGTTGCGGGCGCGCGCCGTCGACCGGCCTGACATCGTGTCACGACGCCCGCTTGCGCGCGGGGGCCGTGCGCGCGAAGGTGGCATCGGAACCCATGCACGCGGGGTGGCGGCGGGTTGCGCGGGCCGGATCGCCCGCGGCGCCGCCGGCACCGCGGCCCGCGCCTTGTCTGGAGGAACCGTCATGCCCAGCCGCGCCCATCAACTGCTCGAGCTCGGACAGAGCGTGTGGCTCGACTACATCCACCGCGCGCAGCTCGCCTCGGGCGAGTTCACGAGCCTGGTGCGCGATTCCGGCGTGGTGGGCGTCACGTCGAACCCCACCATCTTCCAGCAGGCGATCGCCGAGGGAAAGGTGTACCAGGGCGCGATCGACGCCGGCGTGGCGCGCCATCTCGAGGGCGAGGCGCTGTTCGAGAGCCTGGCGCTCGACGACATCCGCACCGCGTGCGATCTGCTGGCGCCGGTGTTCGCGCGCACCGGCGGCCGCGACGGACGCGTGAGCCTGGAGGTGGCGCCGCGCGCGGCGTTCGACACCCACACCACGATCGCCGACGGGCGCCGGCTGCACCGCGAGGCCGGCCGACCCAACGTGATGATCAAGGTGCCGGCCACCGAGGCCGGGCTGCCGGCGATCGCCGAGCTGACCGCCGAGGGCGTGTGCGTCAACATCACGCTGATCTTCTCGCTCGACCGCTACGCGCAGGTGATCGACGCCTGGCTCGCCGGACTCGAGCGGCGCGTGGCCTCGCGGCTCGACATCTCCGAGATCTTCTCGGTGGCGTCGTTCTTCGTGTCGCGCGTGGACACCAAGGTGGACGGCGCGATCGAGCAGCGGCTGAAGGCGCTGCCCGACGGCCCCGAGCGCCGCGAGCTCGAGGGCCTGCGCGGCCAGGCGGCGGTGGCGAACGCCCGGCTCGCGTATCAGAAGTTCCGCGACGCGTTCGGGAGCGCGCGGTTCGCCGCGCTGCGCGAGCGCGGCGCGCACGTGCAGCGCCCGCTGTGGGCCTCGACCAGCACCAAGAACCCCGCCTACCCGGACACGCTGTACGTGGACGAGCTGATCGGTTCCGACACGGTGAACACGATGCCACCGAAGACGCTGCAGGCGTTCAACGACCACGGCACGCTGGCCGTGACGATCGATCGCGACCTGGACCAGGCGCGGCGGCTGTTCCAGCGGCTGCCCGAGCTCGGCATCCCGGTGAACGAGCTGATCGCGCAGCTCGAGGGCGAGGGCGTGAAGACGTTCGCGAAGTCGTTCGACTCCCTGCTCGAGACGCTGGAGCAGTCGCGCCAGGCGGCGGCCGGACGCATGCGATGAGCGGCTGGACGCCCGAGCGCGTGCGCGACGTCTCGGCGCGGCTGTGGCGTCGCGACGTGACGTTGTGGGGCGACGCGCCCGGGCGCCGGCGCGTGGCCGCCGACCGCCTGGGCTGGCTCGAGCTGCCGTGGAAGATGGAGGCCGAGGTCCCGGGGATCGAGCGGTTCGCGCGCGAGGTGGCGGCCGACGGCTTCACCCACGCCGTGCTGCTCGGCATGGGCGGCTCGAGCCTCGCGCCCGAGGTGATGCGGCTCACGTTCGGCGTGCGTCCCGGATTCCTCGACCTGGCCGTGCTCGACAACACCTCCCCCGCCGCGGTGCGCGCCGTGATGGGCTCCCACGACCCCGCGCGCACGCTGGTGGTGGTGTCGTCCAAGTCCGGCGCCACGATCGAGGTGGACTGCTTCGAGCGCACGCTGTTCCCGTGGGTGGCGGCGGCGCGCGGCGGCGAGGCCGGCGCGGCGTTCGTGGCCATCACCGACCCGGGCACGCCGCTCGCGACGCGCGCGCGCGAGCGCGGCTACCGGCGCACGTTCGTGAATCCGCCCGACATCGGCGGGCGCTACTCGGCGCTGTCGCTGTTCGGGCTCGTGCCCGCCGCGCTGTGCGGCGTGGACGTCGGCGCGCTGCTGGCGCATGCGCGCGCGTTCGGCGAGCGCGCGCGCGCGGGCGACGACCTCACCGCGGCGCAGCTCGGCGCCACGCTCGGCGCGCTGGCGCGCGCAGGGCGCGACAAGCTCACGTTCGTCGCCGGGCGGGGCGCCGAGTCGCTGGGCGCGTGGCTCGAGCAGCTGATCGCCGAGAGCACCGGCAAGGAGGGCCGCGGCATCGTGCCCGTTGACCACGAGCCGCTGGCGCCGCCCGCGGCCTACGGCGACGACCGCGTGTTCGTCGCGCTCGCGACCGACCGCTCGCCCGTCGAGCCCGATCCCGCGCTGCAGTCGCTGGCCGCACACGCGCATCCGGTGCTGCGCGAGCCGCTGAACGCGCTCGACGAGCTGGGTGCCGCGTTCCTGCGCTGGGAGATCGCCACCGCCGTGGCGGGCGCGGCGCTCGACCTCGATCCGTTCGACGAGCCCAACGTGGCCGAGGCCAAGCACGCGACGCGCGAGGTGCTGGAACGCGCGATCGCGCGCGGCGGGTTCCAGGATCCCGCGCCGCGCTTCGCCGGGCGCAGCGTGCGCGTGTTCGCGCCCGATTCCGTTGCCGAGCGCGTGCGCGAGGGCGCCGAGCGGCGCGGGCATCCGGCGTCGTGGATCGCCGCGCTGCTCGCGCTCGCGCGCCCCGGCGACTACGTGGCGCTGCTGGCCTATCTGCACCGCACGCCCGAGATCCACGAGCGGCTCACGCGCCTGCGGGTCGCGGCGCGCGCCGCCACGCGCTGCGCCACCACGCTCGGCTACGGCCCGCGCTACCTGCACTCGACCGGACAGCTCCACAAGGGCGGTCCCAACACCGGAATGTTCCTGCAGATCACGGGCGACGAGGGCGGCGACGTACCGATCCCCGACCAGTCGTTCGGCTTCGCCTGGCTGCGCCGCGCCCAGGCCGATGGCGACTACGACGTGCTGGCCCGCCACGACCGCCGCGTGATGCGCGTCGACCTCGGCCCCGATCTGGAATCCGCGCTGGACGAGATCGTCGACACCCTGACCGCCGCGCGGGTGTAGCCGTTTCGAGCGGGCGGTGGCGCGCCGTGCGTGCAGGTCGCCGCGTGAACGGGTAAGCTCCCGCGACATCTGCTCCAGCCCGCTCCCCTCATCCGGAAGGAATCCCATGCCCCGCGTCCGCCTCGCCGCCGTGCTCCCGACCGCCTGCCTCGGGCCGGCGATTGCCCTGCTCGCCTGGGCCGCGGCGCCTGCTCCGCCGGACGGGAAGAGCCTGGTGGACGACGTGTCGCGCACCTATCGCGGGCTCGATCACTACGACTTCGCCGGCAGCGTGACGCTGCGCGTGAACGCCAACGGCACGCAGCAGTCGTTCGAGATCCCGATGCGCGTCGCGCACGAGAAGCCGGGGCGCGATCACGTCGAGATGCGGCATCCGATGATGGGCTTGATGGTGGTCTCGGACGGCGCGCACACCACGACCTGGCTGGCGCAGACCAACCGCTACGTCACGCGCGACGCCACGCCGCCGGCCGACAGCCTGGGCAACGCCGCGCCCGCCGGCTCGCCGATCGCGCGCTACTTCAACCTGGCCGCGAACATGAAGTCCGCGCGCGTGCTGGGCGAGCAGAGGATCCCGGTGGGCGGCGCCACGGCCGACACCTGGGTGCTCGAGCTGGTGCCCGATGCCGCGACCGCGATGGGCGGCGATTCCACCGCCAGCGCGGTGAGCACGCTGTGGATCGACAAGGCGCGGCACGTGGTGCTGCGCGACAGCACGCACATCCACTCGTCGCACTCGCCGATGGGCGGCGGCGTGCTCGACATGACGCAGACGATCGCGATCAGCCAGGCGCGCGTGAACGAGCCGGTGCCCGACACGCTGTTCGCGTTCCACGCCCCCGCTGGCGCGCAGCAGGCGGCCGACCCGTCGCAGCTCGCGGGCGGCGCGCCCACCACCAACCTCACCGGCCAGCAGGCGACCGACTTCACGCTCAAGGACGTGCTCGGGCGGCCGCACAAGCTGTCGGCCTATCGCGGCAAGGTGGTGATGCTTGACTTCTGGGCCACGTGGTGCGGCCCGTGCCGGATCGAGATGCCGACGGTGCAGAAGCTGTCGCGCGAGTACCGGGTGAAGGGGCTGGTGACGTTCGCCGTGAACGTGGGCGAGACGGTGGCCAAGGTGAAGCCGTTCCTGGCCAAGAACGGCTACACGATGTCGGTGCTGCTCGACCCCGATCAGGCCGTCGCCGCCAACTATCAGGCGAGCGCGATTCCGACGCTCGTGATCATCGGTCGCAAGGGCGACATCGTCGCCTATTTCACCGGCGTGCACGACGAGGACACGCTGCGCGCCGCGCTCAAGAAAGCCGGACTGTAGCCGCGCGCTGGGGCGCGCTCGGCCGCGCTCAGCGCCGCGCGGAATCCGGGGATTCCCGGCGACCGAACCACACCCGCGCCTGCGCCGGATCCACGTTGCCTCCCGACAGGATCACGCCGATGCGCGCGCCCGGCGCGGCGAGCGCGCCCGAGCGCAGCGCGGCGAGCCCGAGCACGCCGGTCGGCTCGACCACGAGCTTGATGCGCTCCCACACGAACCGCATCGCCTCGATCAGCGCGGCGTCGGACACGCACGTCATCGCGTGCACGTGACGGCGCATGATCGCGAACGGCAGCTCGCCCACGCTGGTGGTGCGCGCGCCGTCGGCGATGGTGTCGGGCGGCGCGGCCAGCGTCACGCGCTGCCCGGCGCGGAACGACTGCCCGCCGTCGTCGCCGGCCGCGGGCTCGACGCCGGTCACGCGGCAGCCGGGCGAGGCGTGGAACGCGGCCACGGCGCAGCCCGACAACAGCCCGCCGCCGCCGACCGGCACCAGCAGGTGATCGAGGCCGCCCACGTCCTCGATCAGCTCGAGCGCGGCGGTGCCCTGGCCGGCCACGATGTCGGGATGGTCGAACGGCGGCACCAGCGTGAGCCCGCGCTCGCGCGCGAGCCGCGCGGCCAGCCCCTCGCGCGTTTCGCCCAGCCGGTCGTGGAACTGGACCTCGGCGCCGTAGCCGCGCGTGGCCGCCAGCTTGGGCGCGGGCGCGGTGCTCGGCATCACGATCACGGCCGGGACGCCGTGCAGCTTCGCCGCCAGCGCCACCGCCTGCGCGTGGTTGCCGGACGAGAACGTGACCACGCCGCGCGCGCGCACCGCCGGCGGCAGCGAGCGAACGGCGTTCCACGCGCCGCGGAACTTGAACGCACCCATGCGCTGAAGGCACTCGGCCTTGAGGAACACGCGCGCCCCCACCTCGCGGTCGAGCGTGCGCGAGGTGACGACCGGCGTCCTGTGCGCAACACCCGCGATGCGCGCGCGCGCCGCGAGCAGGTTCGCGACCAGCGTGGCGTCGTCGGGCGCCACGGGCGCGGGCGCGGGGCCCGCGTCACGCGCGTTCGCGGGCCCGGGCGATTCCGGCGCGGTCACCCTCCGGCGCCGCCGCCGGCGTCGAGCCCGGGCTCCGTCTGCCGGCGCGGATCGAGCGCGTGGTCGATGTCGGCCGGCGACAGCTTCGTCATCTCGCGCGCCAGCTCGCGCACCGGACGGCGCTCGGCGAACGAGCGCTTGGCGATCTTCGCGGCCGCGTCGTAGCCGATCAGCGGATTGAGCGCGGTCGCCATGCTGGGCGAGATCTCGACGTAGCCGCGGCACGTCTCGACGTTGGCCGTCGTCCCGGCCAGCGCCTTGTCGGCGAACACGCGGCTGGCGGCCGCCAGCAGCCGGATGCTGTCGAGCAGGTTCTTCGCCATCATCGGCAACATGGTGTTGAGATCGAGCTGCCCCCACTGCGCGCCCATCGCCACCGCCTGGTGGTTGCCCGACACCTGCGCGCCCACCATGATCACCGCCTCGCAGATCACCGGATTCACCTTGCCCGGCATGATGCTCGAGCCGGGCTGGATCGCGGGCAGCGTGACCTCGCTCAATCCGCAGCGCGGGCCCGAGTTCATCAGCCGCACGTCGTTGGCGATCTTGATCAGCGACGCCGCCAGCGAGTGCAGCGCGGCGCTGGCCCACAGCGCGCCGTCCTGCGCGCCCTGGGCCTCGAAGTGGTTCGGCGCCTCGACGAACGGGAGCCCGGTCGCGTCCGCCAGCGCGGCCGCCACGCGCCGCCCGAACTCGGGGTGCGCGTTGATGCCGGTGCCGACCGCGGTGCCGCCGATCGCGAGCTCGCACAGGTCCGGCAGCGTGGCCGCGATGCGCGCCTTGCCGTGCGCGATCTGCGAGGCGTAGCCCGAGAACTCCTGCCCCAGCCGGATCGGGGTCGCGTCCATCAGGTGCGTGCGCCCGGTCTTGATCACGTCGTCCCACTCGCGCGCCTTGCGCTGCAACACCGCCTGCAACGTATCGAGCGCCGGCAGCAGGTCGCGCTGGAGCTCGCGCGCGGCCGACACGTGCAGCACGGTCGGGATCACGTCGTTGCTGCTCTGGCACAGGTTGACGTGGTCGTTGGGATGCACCTTCGTGCCGTCCCCGAGCAGCGCCGCGGCGCGGTGCGCGATCACCTCGTTGGCGTTCATGTTGGTGCTGGTGCCGCTGCCGGTCTGGAACACGTCGATCGGGAACTCCGCGTCCCACCGGCCGTCGGCCACCTCGCCCGCCGCGCGCGCGATCGCGGTGGCGAGCGGCGCGTGCAGCAGTCCCAGCGCCAGATTGGTCTCGGCCGCCATGCGCTTCACCAGCCCGAGCGCGTGCACGAACGCGGGCGGCAGCGGCTGGCCCGAGATCGGGAAGTTCTCGACCGCGCGCTGCGTCTGCGGGCCGTACAGGGCTTTGGCCGGCACCTGCATCTCGCCCAGACTGTCCTTCTCGGTTCGAAATTCGACGGTCATGTCGCTGCTCCCGGGTTCAGGTGCTCGAATCCGCACAGCTCGACCCGGTTCTGGTCCGGGTCGCTGAAGTAGATGGAATCCGCATGCCACGCGCGAAACGTGATCGGGCCCTCGACCGCGATCCCGAGCGCCTCGAGGCGCGCCTGTTCGGCCGGGATCGCGGCGCGCGCGATCGCGATCGCGAAATGCGCCGGGCCGCCGGTGTGCGCGGCGCCGAACGACAGCGGCCGGCTGGTGAGCCCGATGCGCGGCAGCGCGCCCGCCGCACCGCTCCACAGCCACGCCCACGTCTCGCTGTCCTGGCGCTCGAGCGCCAACCCGACCACGTCGCGGTAGAACGCCACCGCGCGCGGCACGTCGGCCACGCGCAGCACCAGCTCCGACAGCCCGTGCCGGGCCGCGATCCCGGCCGGCGCCGCCGCGCCGCGCGCCGCCTGGCCGCCCGTCATGCCGGCAGGATCTCGAACCGGCTCGTGATCTCGACCGCCGGGCGCAGCATGGCGTGCACGCTGCAGTACTTCGTGTCCGACAGCCGGATCGCGTCCGCCACCGCCGCCTCGCTGACGTCGTGGCCGGTGACGCGGTGCAGCACGTCGATGCGCGTGTAGGCGCGCGGGTGCTCCTCGCGCCGCTCACCGCTCACCACCACCTCGTAGTCGGTGATCTGCTGGCGCTTCTTGCGCAGGATGCTGATCACGTCCATGCCGGTGCAGCCGCCGAGCGCGGCCAGCACCGCCTGGATCGGCGAGGCCGCCATCGCGTCGGCGCCGGAGTCGAGCGTCATCATGAACCGCCCGACGTGCACCGAGAACCGCAGGCCCTGCTCGACGGTGGTGAGTCGCAGATGGGCGCGATCCGTCATCCATGCCTCCCGCTCATGCCGCGTCCGGCGCCACCACCGTGGCGGCCGGCAGCGGGTTCTCGGGCACCGCGCCCAGCCCGCGCAGCTTGTTGTAGCCGTCGAGCGCCGCCACCTTGTAGCACTCGGCCAGCGTCGGATAGTTGAACACGTTGGCGACGAAGTAATCGAGCGTGCCGTTCAGGCTCATCACCGCCTGCCCGATGTGCACCAGTTCCGTGGCCTGAGTGCCGAGGCACCACACGCCGAGGATGCTGCGATTCTCGATGTGGAACAGCAGCTTCAGCATCCCGTCCGGGTCGCCCAGGATCTGCCCGCGCGCGATCTCGCGGTAGCGCGCGATCCCGGTCTCGAACGGAACCCCCCTGGAGGTCAGCTCGGCCTCGGTCTTCCCCACCCACGCCACCTCGGGGATCGCGTAGATCCCGAACGGGAACAGCTCCGGCACCGCCTCGGCCGGAACGCCGAACGCGTGGCACACGGCCAGCCGACCCTGCTCCATGCTGGTCGCCGCCAGCGCCGGGAAGCCGATCACGTCGCCCACCGCGTACACGTGCGGCACGCTCGTCTGATAGAAGCGGTTGACGGCGATGCGCCCGCGCGCGTCGGCGGCGAGGCCGGCGCGGTCGAGTGCGAGCTCCGCCGTCGCGCCCACCCGGCCCGCCGACACCAGCACCAGGTCGGTGACGAAGCGCTTGCCGCTGTTCGTCACCACCACCGGACGGCCGTCGCCGTGGCGCTCGAGGCGCGCCACCTCCTCGCCCAGCCGGAACGTGACGCCGAGATTGCGCGCCTGGTACACGAGCGCGTCCGCGATCTCGCGGTCCATCATCTCCAGCAGCTCGGTGCGCCGATCGAGCAGCGTCACCTCGATGCCGAGCGCCGCGAAGATGGTGGCGTACTCGGTGCCGATGATGCCGGCGCCCACCACGGTGAGCGCGCGCGGCAGCCGCTCGAGCTTCAGAATGTCGTCGCTCGTCAGCACGGTGGTGTGGTCCACCGTGAGCCCGGGCGGCATGCCGGGCGTGGTGCCGACCGCGATCACGACGCACTTCGCGCGGTAGCGCTCGGTGCCGGCGCCGTCGTCCACCACCAGCGTGTCCGGACTCTCGAACGACGCGGTGCCGCCGATCAGCGTGACCCCGTTGCGGCCGAGCTGCGAGCGCACCACGTCCTGCTCCACCTGCATCACGTGGTGCGCGCGCACCAGCAGATCCTGGATGGTGATGTCGGTGTCGCACCGGAACGACTGTCCGTACACGGAGCGCTGGCGCAGGCCCGACAGATCGATCACCGCCTCGCGCAGCGTCTTGCTCGGAATCGTGCCGGTGTTGATCTGCACGCCGCCCACGTCGCGGCGTTTCTCGATCACCGCCACCGTGCGCCCCAGCTTGGCCGCCTGGATGGCCGCCTTCTGGCCGCCCGGACCGCTGCCGATCACGATCACGTCGAACTCGTGCATGCCCCCTCGCGCGCGTGGCCCGAGTCCCGCAGCATAGGCCCCGCGTGGAAGCCCCACAACCCCGCCCCGCCGGGGCTCACACCCGGAACAACGTTTCCGCGAACGGCCACCGGGCATCGCGCCACTGCGCCACGTGCGCGAACCCCGCGCGCGCGCCGAGCGCGATCGCCTCGTGCGCCTCGTACTTGTGCGAGCCCTCGGTCCACAGCGTCTCGCCGGCCGCGAACCGCACCTCGAGCGACAGCGCGCCGATGCGCGCGCGCTGCGCCGTGCGCGCGCGCAGGTGCATCTCGATCCGCCGCTCGGCGGCGTTCCAGCGCGCCTCGTGCGCGAATGCGGCGACGTCGAAATCCCCCGCCAGCTCGCGATTGATGCGCGCGAGCGCGTTGCGGTCGAACGCCGCCGTGACGCCGGCGGCGTCGTCGTAGGCGGGGATCAGCCGCTCCGGCCGGTGCTCGAGGTCGGTGCCGAGCAGCAGCGCGTCGCCCGGGTCCAGCTTCAGCCGCACCGCGGCCAGGAACCGCTCGCCCTCCTCGCGCGTGAAGTTGCCGATCGAGCTGCCGAGGAACAGCACCAGCAGCCGCTCGCCCGGCCGGCGCCGCGCGCACACCTGCTCGAGCCCGGCCAGGTAGTCGGCCTCGACCGGCAGCACGCGCACGCGCTCGGCCGCCAGGTCGCGCGCGCAGCGCGCGAGCGAGGCCGCGGCCAGGTCGATCGGGTGGTAGGCGAGCGTGGCGCGCGCCGCGAACGGCTCCAGCACGAACGGCGTCTTGCGCCCGCTGCCGCTGCCCAGCTCGGCCACCCGCACGCGCCCCGGCACGCGCCGCGCGAGCTCGCCGGCGCACGCCGCCAGCACGCGCTCGTCGGCGGCGGTGAGCCCGTACTCGGGCAGCCAGGTGATGGCGTCGAACAGCGCGGCGCCGACGGCGTCGTACAGCCAGCGCGCGGACAGGCGTCTGGGGCGCGCCGCCAGTCCGGCCGCCACGTCGGCGGCGAATGCCGGATCGAAGGCCGCCGGCACGCCCGCGGCCACGCCGTTCGCGAGCGTCGCGCGCGCGCTCGCGTTGCGCTCGAACGTCACGGCCGCACCAGCCGGAACGCGGCGTACACGTAGCCGTAGTGCGGCTGGAACCAGTTGCGGAACGAGCGGCGCAGCATGCACGCGGCGGTGCGCATCGAGCCGCCCTTCATCGCGAAGTGCTTCCCGTCGAAGAAGTCCGCCGAGTATCCGGGATAGAACGGGAATCGCTCGAACCCCGCGAACGGCGCCCACACGCTCGCGGTCCATTCCCAGCCGTTGCCGAGCGTGTCGTCCAGCCCGAACGCGCTCCGGCCCGCCGGGAACGCGCCCACCGGCGTCGGATCCCAGCGCGCGAAATCGAAGTTGCCGCGCTCGGGCGAGGGCGGCGCATCGCCCCACGGGTAGGCGCGCTCGCCGCCGTCCGGCGCGCCGTAGGCGTAGCGGTGGAACTCGGCCTCGGTGGGCAGCCGGCCTCCGCTCCAGCGCGCGTACGCGCTGGCCTCGGCATGGCTCACGAACACCGGCCGATCGAGCTGCAGCGGCGCGTCCGCGAACATGCCGTGCGAGGTCCACGCGCCGGCGCGCCCGCCCCAGAACGCCGGGTGCTCGAGCGCGACCGATTCGCGCCAGGTCCAGTCGGCATCCGACCACAGCCGGCGCTCGCGGTAGCCGCCCGCGTTCACGAACCCGAGCCACTCGCCGTTCGTGACCTTGTGCGCGTCCACGCGGAACGCGGGCACGTCCACCGCGTGCGCGTCGAATTCGTTGTCCCAGCCGAACCCGGCGCCGCGCGCGAGCCCGAGCGTGGCGCGGCCGGCGGGGATGTCGATCGCCGCGCGCGCGGGCGGGGCGCCGGCGGCGGGCGGATCCGCCGCGGGCGCGCGCTTCAGCGCGTGCGGGAGCTGGTGGAACAGATAGGCCAGCGTCTCGGCGTGCATCAGCCGGTGCTCGATCGCCACTTCGCACACCGTCGCCAACTCGGGGGGCGCGTCCCCGCCCGCCAGCAGCGCGTCCACCTCGTCGCGCGAACGGCGGTCGTAGTCGCGCACATCCTGATCCGACGGCCACTCCGATTTCGGCTCGTTCGGCAGCCCGCCGTCCACGGGATCGATCCCGAACGCGAACAGCCTGTCGAACCGTTCGTGGAACGCCGCCCGTTGGAACGTGCGGCGCGCGATCAGGTTCGTGTCGAACGCCTCGACGTGGCCGAGATAGAAGATCAGCCGATGGCGCTCGGGGATCGGCCGCTCGTACAGCGCGTCGGGCTGCAGCACATCGAACATCGCGTCGGTGCGGCGGCGCGCGTCGGCCAGGCGGCGAACGAGCGTGGCGCGGTCATCGACGTCGAGGCGGGTGACGGTCATGGGTTCCCCCTGCACGCGGCGGCCACGGGCCGCCCCGGATCGGTTGTCGAACGTCTGGCGCGCATCTATGAGCCCTCCGCGCGCAGCCGGAGCCCCTTCGGCACCACCACGCGATCGAGCGCGTCGAACAGCGCCTGCACCAGCAGCGCGAGCGCCGCGGCGGGGATCGCGCCCTGCAGGATCAGCGCGTGGCGCCGCAGCTGGATGCCGGTGAGAATCGGATCGCCGAGCCCGCCCGCGCCCACCAGCGCGGCCAGCGTGGCGGTGCCGACGTTGATGACGGCGCTGGTTTTGATGCCCGCCATCACCGCCGGCATCGCCATCGGCAGCCGCACGCGCAGCAGCTGCGCCCGGGGGGAGAGCCCGAGCGCGGCCGCGGCCTCGTCCAGCGCGGGCGGGATCGTGGTGAGCCCGACGTAGGTGTTGCGCACGATCGGCAGCAGGCTGTAGAGGAACAGCGCCACCAGCGCCGGCGCCGCCCCGATGCCGAGCAGCGGGATCAGGAACGCGAGCAGCGCCAGCGACGGCACGGTCTGCAGCAGGCCGGCGATCGACAGGGTGAGCTGCGCCAGGGCGCGCGAACGCGTGGCCAGCACCCCGAACGGAACGCCGAGCACGATCGCGAGCCCGAGCGAGATGCCGACCAGCTTCAGGTGCTGGAGCGTGTTGCGCGCGATGGACGCCGCCACGCCCGGCTCCCCGCCGGCGGAGGCGCCGGCGCCGAGCGTCTCCATCAGCAGCGAGTCGGCGGCCGCGTTCTCGTCCGCCTTGCGCAGCACCACGCGCGCGTTGGCGTGGATCATCTCCCGCTCGCCGATCCGTCCGGTCAGCGCGCGGATCGCGGCCAGCGCGCGCGGCGCGCGCCGCGCGAGATCGAGCCGGTAGAGCCACACGGCGTCGTAGCGCGGGAAGAAGCCGCGATCGTCGACCAGCGTCACCAGGTGCAGATCCGCGATCTCGGCGTCGGTGGTGTAGATGTCGGTGCCGTCCAGCCGGCCGGCGGCGAGCGCCGCGTACGCCAGCTCGTGCTGGATGCCGGTCGGATCCAGCCGCTCGAGCCCGTAGCGTTTCGCGAGCCCGGGCCAGCCGTCGGCGCGGCCCAGGAACTCGTGCGACAGCCCGAGCCGGAGGTCGGGGTGCGCGGCGAGATCGGACAGCCGGGTGAGCCCGTCGCGGCGCGCGGCGTCCGCGGTGACGGCGATCGCGTAGCCGTCGTTGAAGCCGATCGGGGCGCTGATGCCGACGCCCTGCGCCGCCAGCGCCGCGCGCATCGCGTCGGGATCGGTGCGGCCGGGCGTCTTCAGGATCACCTCGGCGATCGTGCCGGTGTACTCCGGGTACACGTCCACGCCGCCCGACGTCAACGCCTGCCACACGATGTCGGTTCCGCCCAGGTTGCGGCGATGCGTGGCCGGCACGCCGTCGCGCTCGAGCTGGCGCGTGAGCGCGGCCCCCAGGATCCACGATTCCGGGAACGCCTTCGACCCCACCACCACCGGCGTCGCGGCCGCGGCCGGGGCCGCGACGCCGGCGAATGCCGCCATCGCGGCCAGCATCTGCAGCATGCCCCGCCACATGGTGTGGGTGCGCCCGGGGATCATCGCGCGGCCTCGAGCGCGACCGGCGGTCGCTGGGCGCGCACGAACTCGCGCACGAATGGCTCCGCCGGGCGCTCCAGCAGATCCGCCGCCGTGCCGCGCTGGACGATGCGGCCGTCGCGCATCAACGCGATCTCGTCGCCGAGCCAGGCCGCCTCGGCCATGTCGTGGGTCACGAACACCACGGTCTTGCGCAGCTCGCCGAACAGCCGCTTGAGCTCCTGCTGCAGCCGCGCGCGCACCATCGGGTCGAGCGCGCCGAGCGGCTCGTCCATCAGCAGCACGCCGGGATCGAGCAGCAGCGCCCGCATCAGCCCCACGCGCTGGCGCTGCCCGCCCGAGAGCTGCGCCGGATAGCGCGCGAGCAGCTCCTCCGGCAGATGCGCGAGCGCGGCCAGCACGCGCACGCGCGCGGCGATGCGCGCGTCGTTCCAGCCGAGATCGCGCGCCACCAGCGCCACGTTCTCGAACGCCGTCAGGTGCGGGAACAGTCCGCCCTCCTGGATGACGTAGCCGAGCTCGAGCCGGAGCGCGCGGCGGTTGGCGGGCGTGAGCGCCACGTCGCCGAACCGGATCGTGCCCTGGTCGGGCGTCACCAGTCCGACCAGCATCCGCAGCAGCGTGGACTTCCCGCACCCGCTCGGACCCACCAGCGCGAGGCACGTGCGCGGCGGCACCACGAGCGAGGCCACGTCCACCACCGCGCGGCCGTCGTAACGCTTGATGACGCGGTCGAGCGCGATCGCGCCCGCCGGGGATTCCGGGGTCATCACCCACTCCTCGAATGGAGCGTGAGCGCCCGGTGCGGGGAAGGATCCGGGGTCGAACGACGGTAGTCTCCCGTCCCGGGTCATGCAACCCGGCCGGCGTGGCGGCGGGCGGGCCCGCGGTGCGCTAGTCTGCCCGGATGGATCGCTACGACGTGATCGTGATCGGCGCGGGGCAGGCGGCCACGCCGCTGGCCCACGCGCTCGCGGCGCGCGGCCGGCGCGTGGCGGTGGCCGAGCGCGCGCGGGTCGGCGGCTCGTGCGTCAATTTCGGCTGCACCCCCACCAAGGCGGCGCTGGCCTCGGCGCGCGCCGCGCGCCAGGCGCGCACCGCCGGCCGGTTCGGGGTGCGGGTGGGCGCGGTGCGCGTGGATTTCGGCGCGGTGCTGGCGCGCGCGCGCGCGATCGCGGCCGAATCGCGCGCCGGGATCGAGCGCGGCCTGGCCGGCGACAATCCCCGCTGGCTGCACGGCGCCGCGCGGCTGGCCGGGCGTGACGGCGGCGGCTTCCGCGTGCGCGTCGGCGAACACGAATTCGCGGCGCGCGACGTGGTGCTCGACACGGGCACCCGCACCGCGATGCCGTCGATCCCGGGGCTGCTCGAATCGGGCGTGCTGCACGCCGGCAACTGGCTCGATCGCGAGGACCGCCCCGACCACGTGGTGATGCTGGGCGGCGGCGTGGTCGCGCTCGAGATGAGCCAGTTCTACGTGCGCATGGGATGCAGCGTCACGCTGCTCGAGCGCTCGGCCCGCATCGCCGGCCGCGAGGACGAGGACGTGGCCGCGGCGCTGCAGCGCGTGATCGCGCACGAAGGCGTGCAGGTGTTCACCGGCAGCAGCATCGAGCGCGTGGAGGGCGCCTCCGGCGCGCTGCGCGTGCGCGCCACGCACGACGGCGCGGCGCGCTGGATCGAGGCCACACACGTGTTCGCGGCCACCGGGCGCAAGCCCAACACCGACGACCTGGGCCTCGACACCATCGGCGTCGAACCGGACGCGCGCGGCATCATCGCGGTGGACGAGCGGCTGCGCACGAGCGTGCCGGGCGTGTGGGCGGCGGGCGACATCCGCGGCGGTCCGCAGTTCACGCACACGTCGTGGGACGACCACCGCATCCTGCTCGACCAGATGACGGGCGAGGGCCGCCGCACCACGCGTCGCATCGTGCCGTACGCGATCTTCATCGACCCCGAGCTCGGCCGCGTGGGCCCGACCGAAGCCGAGGCGCGCGCGCACGGGCTGGACGTGCGCGTGCACCGCTACGACCTCGCGCGCAGCGGCCGCGCGCGCGAGATGGACGCCACCGAGGGGTTCATCAAGGTGCTGGTGAACCTGGACGGCACGATCGCGGGCGCGGCGGTGCTGGCCGAGAGCGGCGCCGAGCTGGTGCACATGTACGTGGACCTGATGAACGCCGGCGCGAAGGCGGCGGTGCTGCGCGACGCCGTGCACATCCACCCCACGCTGGCCGAGGCGGTGCAGGGCGCGGTGTCGGACGTGTGATCGTCGGGCCCGCATGCTGCGGGCGACGTGATGTTCGCGGCGGAACGGCGCTCGTAATAGACTGCGCGCGTGACGATCGAAGCCCCGTTCCGACACAGCCGCGAGCGTCCCGACGAGGTCCCCGAGGCGCTGCAGCACTCGCTGTTCCTCGCGCGGCTCGACGACCTGGTGAACTGGGGTCGCGCCAATTCCCTGTGGCCGATGTTCTTCGGCCTGTCGTGCTGCTTCGTCGAGATGGCCACGTCCATCACCTCGCGCCACGACATCTCGCGCTTCGGCGCCGAGGTGATGCGCGGCTCGCCGCGCCAGTCCGACGTGATGGTCGTGGCCGGCACGGTGTTCAAGAAGATGGCGGCGCCGATCCTGCGGCTGTACGAGCAGATGCTCGACCCGCGCTGGGTCATCTCGATGGGCTCGTGCTCGAACTCGGGCGGCATGTACGACGTGTATTCGGTGGTGCAGGGCGTGGACACGCTGCTGCCGGTGGACGTCTACATCCAGGGTTGCCCGCCGCGGCCCGAGTCGGTGATGGAGGCGCTGATCCTGCTGCAGCAGAAGATCAGGCGCAGCGAGCACCCGGCGCTCGAGGCGATCAAGCGGCGCCGCGACGTCACCGGCAGCACGCGCCCGCCGCGCGTCGAGGGCGTCACCGTGAGCCTCGATCCGCGCGGGCCCGGGCTCGAGGGCACGCGGCCGCGCGGCACGATCCTGCGCCCCGGCTCGCCGTTCTCGGCCGCCTACTTCGAGCCGTGGACGCCGCCCACGCCGATCGCGGTGAACGCCGCCGGCCTGGACGGCGTGGAGGACGGCCTGCGCGCCGCGGTGGGCGAGGTCACGCGCGACGGGACGGCGAGCGACACGCTCACGCTGATCGTCGCGCCGGAGCAGCTCGAGCCCGCGCTCCGGCACCTGCAGCCGCGGTTCCGGCGGCTCGAGTTCGCGTGCGGCGTCGACAACCGGCCGCGCGGCGGCGGCTTCCGCGCGCTGCACCACCTGGCCGCGCTCGAGCCCGGGCGGCCGTCGCTGCGGCTGGCGGTGGACATGCCGGCCGAGGATCCGCATCTGCCGACCGCGACCCGCGTGTATCCGGTCGCCGACTGGTACGAGCGCGAGATGATGGACATGTTCGGGATCCAGGTGGACGGGCACCCCGATCCGCGCCGGCTGTACATGCCGTCGTGCTGGAACGGCCATCCGCTGCGCAAGGACCACCCGTATCGCGCCACCGAGATGCCGCCGTTCACCGCCGCCGACGCGCTGGAATGGGAGCGCGCCAGCGAGGACTACTCGCGCATCCGCCCGGGACCGGGGCGCATGGTGCTCAACATGGGCCCGCACCATCCCGCCACGCACGGCGTGATCCGCTTCGTCCTCGAGCTGGACGGCGAGAACATCGTGGACCTGGACACCGAGGTCGGTTACCACCACCGCGGGCCGGAGAAGATCGCGGAGCGGCAGACGTGGCACAAGTTCCTGCCCTACACCGACCGCGTGGACTACCTGGCCGGCGTCTACAACAACCTGCCCTATTGCCTCGCGGTCGAGCGGCTGCTCGGCATTCGCGTGCCGGAGCGGGCGCAGGTGATCCGCGTGATGATGTCCGAGCTGTTCCGGATCTCGTCCCACCTGGTGTGGGTCGGCACCTACGCGCAGGACGCGGGCGCGCTGACGCCCGTGTTCTTCACGTTCGAGCACCGCGAGCAGATCCTCGACTTCGTCTCCAAGGTCACCGGCGGCCGCATGCATCCGAGCTGGTTCCGGATCGGCGGCGTCACCGAGGACCTGCCGGCCGGGTGGCGCGAGGACATGGAGGCGTGGCTGAAGCGGTTCCCGGCGCAGCTGCACGAGAACGAGCGGCTGCTGTCGGGCAACCCGATCTTCGTCGCCCGCACGCGCGGCACGGGCGCGATCGGCGCCGACGACGCGATCGCGCTCGGCTTCACCGGGCCCAACCTGCGCGCCGCGGGAGTGAACTGGGACCTGCGCAAGGCGACCCCCTACTCGGGCTACGAGCGCTACGACTTCGAGGTGCCCACGGGCAGCTCCGGCGACAACTACGACCGCTACATCGTGCACATCGAGGAGCTGCGCCAGAGCCACCGCATCATCGAGCAGTGCGTGCGCGACATGCCGGACGGCGACTACGTTTCGCAGGACTACCGCTACGTGGTGCCCGACAAGGACCGCATGCTGCACGACATCGAGACGCTGATCCATCACTTCATCAACGTCACGCGCGGGTTCGTGCCGCCGGAAGGCGAGGCGTACGTGCCGGTGGAGCAGCCCAAGGGCGAGGCGGGCTACTACGTGATCAGCGACGGCCGCGACCTGCCCTACCGCGTGTTCATCCGCACGCCGTCGTTCCCGCACATCCAGTCGCTGCTGAAGCTGGTGAAGGGGCAGCGGGTGTCGGATCTGGTGGTGACGCTCGGCGGCATCGACTTCGTGCTCGGGGACATCGACAAGTGAGCGCCGCCGCCACGCCGCCGCCGGGCGGGGTGCCCGGCCGGACGCCGCCCGCCCCCACCTCGACCGCGGCCGCGCCCGCGCACCCGCAGCGCGCGCTGTGGCCGGACGACAAGGCGAAGAAGCGCGAGCGCATCGTGGACGTGCTGTGGGAGCTGCAGCAGCAGCGCGGGTTCCTCGACGACGAGGCGATCCGCATCGCGGGACGGGAGTGCGACCTCACGCCGCACGAGGTGGACGAGGTGGCCACGTTCTACAACCTGCTGCTGCGAAAGCCGGCCGGGCGCATTCCGATCTTCGTGTGCGACAGCATCTCGTGCGAGCTGAACGGCGCGGCCGCGCTGATGGCGTCGCTGGCGCGCGTGCTGGGGATCGCGCCGGGCGAGGTGACGGCCGACGGGCGGTTCGGGCTGCTGCCGATCGTGTGCCTCGGGCACTGCGACAAGGCGCCGTGCCTGCTGGCGGGCGAACGCGTGCTGGGGCCGTGCGCCACCGACGACGACGACGTGCGGAACCTGGTGAAGGAGATCGGCGATGCCGCCGGTGCTGCTCGCGGCACGCGCTGACGCCGGCCACGCCGCGACGCTCGCGTCGTATCGCGACGCGGGCGGCTACCGCGCGCTCGACACCGCGCTCCGGCAGCGCACGCCCGAGGAGCTGATCCAGCAGGTCAAGGATTCGGGGTTGCGCGGGCGCGGCGGCGCCGGGTTCCCGTCCGGGGCCAAGTGGGGCTTCATGCTGGCGCCCGAGGGCCGGGACGGCGGCGGTCGCTATCTGGTGTGCAACGCGGACGAGATGGAGCCCGGCACGTTCAAGGATCGCGTGATCCTGGAGCAGAATCCGCACGTGCTGATCGAGGGCATGGCGATCGCGAGCTACGCCATGTCGATGACCGACGCGTTCATCTTCGTGCGGCGCGAATACTTCGAGCAGACGCGCAGGCTGGAGGCCGCGCTGGCCGAGGCGCGCGACGCGAAGCTGCTGGGCGCGAACATCCTCGGCACGGAGTTCTCGCTCGACATCCACGTGCACAGGAGCGGCGGGCGCTACATCTGCGGCGAGGAGACGGCGCTGTTGAACGCGTTCGAAGGCCGCCGCGCCAACCCGCGCGCCAAGCCGCCCTACCCCGCCGTCAGCGGGCTGTGGGGCCGCCCGACCACGGTGCACAACGTCGAGACGCTGGCGTGCGTGCCCGGCGTCGTCGAGCACGGCGCGGCCTGGTTCAAGGGCCTGGCGAAGAATCCCGAGGGCGCGGGCACCAAGCTGTACGGCGGCTCGGGCGCGGTCGAGCATCCGCAGCTGATCGAGCGCCCGATCGGCACCACGCTGCGCGAGCTGCTGGGCGAGATGGGCGGCGTCAAGGGCGGCCGCAAGCTGCTGGGCGTGATCCCGGGCGGCGCGTCCACGGCGTTCATCACCCCCGAGCACCTCGACACGCCGATGGACTTCGACCCGCTGGTCAAGGTTGGCACGCGGCTCGGCACCGGAACGTTCATCGTGCTGTCCGAGAACGACTGCCCGGTCAAGGCCACGCTCAACCTGCAGCGGTTCTTCGCCCGCGAATCGTGCGGGTTCTGCACCCCGTGCCGCGACGGGCTGCCGTACGGCGTGGACCTGCTGGCGCGGCTCGAGCGCGGCGAGGCCCAGCGCGAGGACCTGGACCGCATCGACCACCTGTTCCAGATCATCGGGCCCAACTCGTTCTGCGCGCTGGCCGCCGGCGCGGCCGAGCCGGTGAAGGGGCTGTATGCGCACTTCCGCGACATCCTGGAAGCGCACGTGACGGGGCGCGGCTGCCCGTTCGGGCGCGAACCGGCGGAGCTGGCGCATGCCTGACATCACATTCGACGGCCGCAAGGTGCAGGTGCCGGCCGGCACCAACCTGGTCGAGGCCGGGCTTCACGCCGGCGTGCCGGTGCCGGTGTTCTGCTACCACCGCGAGCTGGGCGCGGTGGGCTCGTGCCGCGTGTGCGCGGTGACGACCACGCAGCAGGGCCGGTCGCGGATGGTGATGGCGTGCATGACGCAGGCGGCCGACGGCATGGAGGTGACCACGCTCGATCCGCAGTCGATCGAGATGCGCCGGTTCGTGCTCGAATGGCTGATGGAGAACCATCCGCACGACTGCCCGATCTGCGACGAGGGCGGCGAGTGCCAGCTGCAGGACCTGACGGTGGCCGCCGGGCAGGGGCATCGCCGCTACCGCGCGCCCAAGCGGACGTTCGCGAACCAGTACCTGGGCGAGTTCATCGCGCACGAGATGAACCGCTGCATCGCGTGCTACCGCTGCAGCCGGTTCTACCAGGAGGTGGCGGGCGGGCGCGACTTCGGCGCCACTGGCTCGCGCGACCGCATGTACTTCGGACGGTTCGAGGACGGGCCGCTGGACAGTCCGTTCTCCGGCAACCTGGTCGAGTTCTGCCCCACCGGCGTGTTCACCGACAAGCTGTTCCGCTACCGCGCGCGCGTGTGGGACCTGGAGCAGACGCCGTCGGTGTGCCCGCACTGCTCGGTGGGCTGCAACGTGCGTCCGGGCGCGCGTCATCGCGAGCTGATGCGCGTGCGCGTGCGCGACAATCCCGAGGTCAACGGCTCGCTGCTGTGCGACCGTGGACAGTTCGGCCACCGCTGGAGCGAGGATCCGCAGCGCCCGCGCGAGCTGCGCGTGCGCGGGCGCGGCGCCGACTGGGACGAGGCGCTGGCGCTGGCCGGCGGCGAGCTGCTGGCGATCGCCCGCACGCACGGCGCCGATTCCGTCGCGCTGCTGGCATCGCCGCGCGCCAGCGTCGAGACCCACGCCGCGCTGCGCGCGCTGGCCGCGGGACCGCTCGAGGGCGCGCGGCTCGCCCACTTCGACGACCCCGCGCGTGAGTCGCGCGCGCTGGCGC
>DASSIN010000062.1:0-4861 GCA_035691845.1 Candidatus Eiseniibacteriota bacterium
GCGTGCGCGGCGGCCGCGCGCGACACCGGGCTGCCGGCCACCGATCCGGTGCGGTTCGGGGCCGGACCGCTGGCGGCGGCGGTGCTGGCCGCGGATGCCGACGGCGCGCCGGCGGGGAGGTCGCATGCGTCTCACGCATGAGCCGCTGCCGCTGTCCACAGCGTTCGAGTTCCGCATCTCGGCGGGCGCGCGGCAGCACTACACCAACACGCTCGTGCGCATCGAGCACGACGGGCTCGTCGGGCTGGGCGAGGCCTCGCCCAGCCACTACTACGGCGAGAGTCCGGAGCTGGTGCCGGCCGCGCTCGAGGCGTGGCGCGGATGCCTGGGGGACGACCCGTTCGCGCTGGACGCGATCGAACGCCGCATGCACGACACGCTGCGCGACCACGGCGCCGCGCACGCCGCGATCGAGATGGCGCTGCACGACTGGATCGGCCGGCGGCTGGGGCAGCCGGTGTGGAGGCTGCTCGGGCTGGATCGCGCGCGCACGCCGATCTCGTGCGTGACGCTGGGGCTGGCGTCGCCCGAGGAGATGGAGCGGAAGCTGGAGACCGTGGCCCACTTCCCGGCCATCAAGGTGAAGCTCGGGGCGCCCGGCGACGTGGACAACCTGCGCCGCGTGCGGGCGCGCTACAAGGGCCGCCTGCGCGTGGACGCCAACACCGCCTGGAGCGCGGCCGACGCCGTGCGCGTGCTGCGCGCGATCGAGCCGCTCGACATCGAGCTGGTGGAGCAGCCGGTGGCGCGCGAGGACCTGGACGGCCTGCGTTGGGTGCGCGAGCGCGTCGGGATTCCGGTGTTCGCGGACGAGTGCGTGCACCACGCCGGAGACATCGCCAACCTGGTCGGGCGCGTGGACGGCGTCAATCTCAAGATCATGAAGGCGGGCGGCATTCGCGAGATGCTGCGCACGCTGCACGCCGCGCGCGCCCACGGGCTGCAGGTGATGCTGGGCTCGATGGTGGAGTCGAGCCTGGCGCTGTCGGCGGCCGCGCAGATCGCGCCGCTGGCCGATCACCTCGACCTCGACGGGCACTGGCTGCTGGCGGAGGATCCGTTCGACGGCGCGCCGCGCGAGGCCGGCGTGATCGCGCTGTCCGACCGCCCGGGGCTCGGCGTCGAGCCGGTCCCGGCGCACGCGCACGCCGGCGCGTCGCGGGGGGCGCGGTGACGCTCCGGCTGCGGCTGTTCCTGGGCGCGGTGTTCGCCGCCGCCGCCGTGCTGCTCGCGTTCAGCGTGCCCGGCGACCTCGCCACGCGAGGCGGGCACTACCTGGCGTGGTGCGTGATCTGCGTGCTGTCCGAGATGATGTGGCTGCACACGGTGTCGGGCGAGGGCACGTGGAGCCTGTCGTCGAGCGCGTTGCTGGCGGTGGTGATGCTGCTCGGGCCGAGGCCGGCGGTGTGGATCGGCTGCGTGAGCACGGCGGTGGCCGAGCTGGTGGTGCTGCACAAGCCGTGGATTCGCGCGCTGTTCAACGGCGCGCAGATCGCGCTCACCATGGCGGTGGCGGGCGGCTTGTTCGTGCTACTCGGCGGCCCGGCGCACGGCCTGATGGCGACGCCGCCCGGCGCCCAGGTCACCGCGTTCGCGGTGCGGCTGGTGCCGGCGGTGCTGGCGCTGTTCGTCGGATTCCTGCTCGTGAACCGCGCGCTGGTGGCGGTGGCGGTGTCGTGGAGCACCGAGCGCCCGTACGCGCGCGTGCTGCGCGAGGACTGGTTCTACGCCGCGCGCCTGCTGGCCGACCTGGCGGCGTTCTCGCTGTCGCCGCTGATGGTGGTCTCGGACCTGGCGATCGGCTACTTCGGCGTGGCGATGTTCTACGCGCCGCTGTTCATGATCTTCGAGTCCGACCGGCGCTACGTGGAGCTGCGCAAGGCGCAGAGCCAGATCATCTACAGCGAGCGCATGGCCGCCAAGGGCGAGATCGCGGCCGAGATCGGCCACGAGCTGCGCAACCAGCTGTCGGCGATCTCGGGTCGCGCGCAGATGCTGCTGCGCGACAGCGAGCGGCAGGCGTTCGACAACACCCACCGCCACGCGCAGATCATCCTCGACCAGTCGCGCCGCATGGAGGCGCTGTCGAAGGGCTTGATGGAGTTCTCGCGCGCCGAGCTGCACGTGGAGCGCGTGGACGTGAACGCGCTGGTGCAGCGCACGGTGGAGTTCATGCGTTCGCAGAACCGGTTCGACGGCATCGAGTGGCGGCTGCAGCTTCCCGACCACGTGCCGGCGCTGCGTGCCGATCCCGGCCAGCTGCAGCAGGTGATGGTCAACCTGTTCCTGAACGCCGCCGACGCCATGAACGACGGCGGCGGCCGCAACAAGGTGATCTCGGTGACGACCAGCCCCGACCTGGGCGGCCGCGCCGTGCGCGTGTCGGTGACGGACTCCGGCCCCGGCATCCCGGCCTCGATCCTGCGCCGCATCTTCGAGCCGCACTTCACCACCAAGCGCGACGGCCACGGCTTCGGGCTGTCCACCTCGTACCGCATCATCGAGAACCACGGCGGCCGCATCACGGTCAAGAGCCCGCCTGGCGAGGGCGCGGTGTTCGACCTCACGCTGCCGGCCGGCGGCCCCGGGATCGCCGCCTGAGCGACCGGCTCGAGGCCACGGTGGCGCGCGTGGACTTCGGCCAGTGCGTGCTGCTGAGCGACGCGGGCGAGACGCTCGAAGCCACCGTGCGCGGGCGCCTGATGGGCGAGAAGAAGGCGCTTGGCAACGCCGTGGTGGTGGGCGACCGCGTGACGTGCGAGCGCGAGCAGGAGCGGCTGGCGGTGTGCGACGTGGCCCCGCGCCGCAACACGTTCTCGCGCCGCGCCGCCGGCGAGCGCCCGGCCGAGCAGGTGGTGAGCGCCAACCTGGATCAGGTGGTGTGCGTGGCCGCGCTCACCCAGCCCGAGTTCCGCGCCGGGCTCGTGGACCGCGTGCTGGCGCAGGCCGAGCACGCCGGCATCCCGGCGCGGCTCGCGGTCACCAAGGTGGACTTGGGCGCGCGCGCCGACGCCGACGCCATCCTCGACGCCTACGCGCGCGCGGGCTGTGCGGGGCACGCGGTGAGCGCGGTGACGGGCGAGGGGCTCGAGCCGCTGCGCCACGCCATGCTGGCGCGGCGCAGCCTGTTCGTCGGCCATTCCGGCGTGGGCAAGAGCACGCTGCTGAACGCGCTGGTGCCGGGCATCGGGCAGCTCACCGGCAGCGTGAACGTCAAGACCGGGCGCGGGCGCCACACCACGACCGCGGCGTGGCTGGTGCGCGCCGGCGGCCTCGAGGTGGTGGACACGCCCGGCGTGCGCGCGTTCGGGCTGTGGGGAATCGGCGCGGGCGACCTGGAGCAGGCCTATCCCGAGTTCCGCCGGTTCCTCGGCGGCTGCCGGTTCGCCGACTGCCGCCACGGGCGCGAGCCCGATTGCGCGCTGCGCGCCGCGGTCGAGGGCGGCCACGTCGCGGAGCGGCGCTGGCAGTCGTTCATCAAGCTGCGCTCGGAGCTGGAGCAGGAGGAAGCGCAGGGCGTGCGCCGCGCCCGTGGCGGCCGCATGTGAGCCGCGGCGCGCCGCGCGCCGCCGCACTTGACGGGGGCCGCCCCGAGCGCGCTTGATAACGCGCCCATGGCTGCTGCCTTCAATCCGCACCTCGTCGCGCTCGAGTGCCCGGCGTGCGGGGCGCGCTGCGACCTGTCGGCGCCGCGCAGCGTGTGCCCGGCGTGTGGCCAGCCGCTGGTCGCGCGCTACGACCTGGAGCAGATCCGCGCCACGATGGCGCGCGACGACCTCGCGCGATTCGGCTCCGATCTGTGGCGCTACCGCGCGGTGCTGCCGTTCGCGCCCGGGTTCGCCAGCGTGCGGCTGGGCGAGGGCGGCACCCCGCTGCTGCCGTTGCCGCGCATCGCGCGCGAGCTGTCGCTGGCCGAGGTGTGGCTCAAGGAGGAGGCGCCGAACCCGACGCAGTCGTTCAAGGCGCGCGGGCTCGCGCTGGCCGTGAACGGCGCGCTGGCGTTCGGGCAGCGCGGCATCGCGCTGCCCTCGGCCGGCAACGCCGGCAGCGCGGCGGCGGCGTATTCGGCCGCGGCGGGGATCGCGTGCCGCATCACCGTGCCCGAGGACACACCCGAGGCGTTCGTGCTCGAGCAGCGCGCGTTCGGCGCCGAGGTGCGGCGGGTGCCGGGCACGATCTCCGACGCGGGACGCGTGCTGGCCGAATGGGCTCCGGCGTCCGAGTGGTGGAACGTGGCCACGTTCAAGGAGCCGTTCCGGCTCGAGGGCAAGAAGACGCTCGGCTACGAGATCGCCGAGCAGAGCGGCTGGCGTCCGCCCGAGGTGATCCTGTATCCGACCGGCGGCGGCACGGGCCTCGTCGGCATGTGGCGCGCGTTCGGCGAGCTGATCGCGCTCGGCTGGATGGAGCCGCCGATGCCGCGGCTGGTGTCGGTGCAGGCGCAGGGCTGCGCGCCGATCGTGCGCGCGTGGTCCGAGGGCGCGCAGCGCGCGGAGGCGTGGCGCGACGCGGCCACGCTGGCGAGCGGGCTGCGCGTGCCGGCGCCGTTCGCCGACCGGCTGATCCTCGCCGCGCTGAAGGACAGCGGCGGCACCGCGGTGGCGGTGAGCGAGCAGGACATGCTGGACGGCATGCTCGATCTGTCGCGCGAGGGCTGCTTCGCGTGCCCGGAGGGCGGCGCCACGCTGGCGGCGTTGCGGCAGCTGGTCGCCAGCGGCGAGATCGCTGCCGGCACGCGCGTGGCGGTGTTCAACACCGGCAGCGGGCTCAAGTACCTCGAGGCGTGGCGCGCCGCGCTGGCGCGCCGGGCACCGGCGGAGGCGCGGTGACCGGGCGCGGCGCCGCGCGCGCGGCGCTGACC
>DASSIN010000063.1:0-38943 GCA_035691845.1 Candidatus Eiseniibacteriota bacterium
GCGCGCTGCGCGCGCGCGAGCTGCGGCGCGGCCGGCAGGCGATCGCGGCCGCCGGCGTCACGCCCGCGCCGTTCTACCGGCCGCCGTTCGGCGTGATGCGCGCCGGCCATGCCGCCGAGCTGCGCGCGCTCGGCATCACGCCCGTGCTCGGCGATGTGTTCCCGCGCGACCCGGAGCGCCCGGGCACGGAGGCGATCGTGCGCCGCGTGCTCGAGGTGCTGCGCGCGGGCTCGATCCTGATCCTGCACGAGGGCAGCGGCTGGGGCGATTTCGATCGCACGCAGACGATCGCGGCCGCGGATCGCATCCTGACCGAGTGCGCCACGCGCGGCCTGGCCGCGGTATCCGTGGGGGAGCTGCTGGCGGCGCGGGATGCCCAATCGCGGGCGTGACGCGCGCCGGGCGGGGGCTGCCTGACGCACGCGAACGCATCGTTTACGCTCCGCCCATGCCCAGCGAACGCCAGGCACTGGCCGGCCGGCGCGAAGCCGCGCGCAGGTGGCAGCCGAAGAAGATCCGGCTGCTGCTCGTGGCCGAAGGGCCGCCGCGCGATCCCGGCCGCGGGTTCTATCTCGAGCAGGAGCGCGAGCCCGATCCGCTGTTCCAGCAGGTGTGCGAGGTGCTGTTCGAGGCGTCGCCACCGGACAAGGTCGCGGGCTTGAAGGAGCTGCGGCGCCGCGGCGTGTTCGCGCTCGAGCTGATCGAGGCCCCCGAGCCCAGACGGCCGATGGCCGACTACGTCACCGCGCTCGCGCTCAAGCTCGAGGAGCTGGCGCCCGCGCACGTGGTGCTGGTGGGCGCCGGCACGTACGATGCCGCGCACGGGCCGCTCGCGCGCGCGGGCGTGCCGGTGGTGGGCGTGCGCGTGCCGTTCGCCGCCTCGGGCTCGGACGCGGCGTTCCGGCGCGAGTTCCGGCGCGCGGTGGTGCGCGCGGGACTCGAACAGCTGATCCGTCCGCTGAAGGCCCCCGGCGCGAAGCCGGCGAAGCCGACGCCGCCGCTCGAGCCGGAGTCGAACCCGAACCCGAAACCGAAGTCGACACCGCACCCGTGATGCACACCCACCCGCATCCACATCCGCACGGCCACGACATTCCGGGCAGCCGCGTGTTCGCGCTCGGCATCGCGCTCAATCTGACGTTCGCGATCGTGGAACTGGCCGCGGGCGGGCTCGTGCACTCGCTGGCGCTGGCCTCGGACGCGGTCCACAACCTGGGCGACGTGATGGCGATCGCGGTGGCGTGGGGCGCGACGCGGCTGGCCCGACAGGCGCCCACGCCGCGGCGCACCTACGGCATGCGGCGCGGCACCATTCTGGCCGCGCTCGGCAACGGCGTGGTGCTGTTGCTGGGCGTCGGCGCGCTCGGGTGGAACGCGCTGCAGCGGCTCGCGCACCCGCAGCCGGTGCCGGGCGGCGTGATGGCGGCGGTCGCGGGCGTCGGAATCGTCGTCAACGGCACGACCGCGCTGCTGTTCCGCGGCGGACGCGCCGACGTCAACGTGCGCGCGGCGTTCCTGCACATGCTCGCCGACGCCGCGGCGTCGGCGGGCGTGGTGGCGGCCGGCCTGGTGATGATGCGCACGGGCGCCGCGTGGCTCGATCCCAGCGTGAGCCTCGCGATCTGCGCCGTGATCGCGCTCGGCACGTGGCGGCTGTTGGCGGAGGCGCTGGAGTTGGCGATGGACGTGGTGCCGCGCGGCATCGCGCCCGAGGAGGTGGAGGCGTTCCTGTGCGCGCAGCCCGGCATCGCCGCCGTGCACGATCTCCACATCTGGGCGATGAGCACGACGGAATCGGCGCTCACCGTGCATCTGGTGAGGCCCGAGGGCGCCACCTCCGACGCCGAGCTCGAGCGGCTGCAGCACGAGCTGCAGCGCCGGTTCGGGATCGGCCACATCACGATCCAGACCGAGCGCGGGGACGCGGACGGCGGCTGCCGTCAGGCGGATCGCGAAGTGGTGTGAGCCGCGGCGCGCCCGCGCCGCCAGAACAACAGCGCGCCGATCGCCGCCAGCACCAGGATCTCGGGCTCGCTCGGCACGCGGTAGCGCATCTGCGTGAAGAAGAACGCGTAGGTGGCGGCCGTGGCGAGCGGCACCAGCGCCAGCAGCATCCGCGCGGAGCCGGGGGCGGGTCCCGCGAACGCGCCCAGCAGCGCCAGCAGCAGCACCGGCGCGAAGAACGCGGCCACCGCCCAGCGGGCGAGCCGGCCGGTGTAGGCGTTCTGCGTCTGCAGGCGGTCGGGCGTCGGCGCGAAGAAGTGCACGAACTCGAACCCGAGGTCGTGCGCGTACGCGCCCGGCTGGGTGCGCATCAGGTGCAGCTCGCGCCGGACCAGCGCGCGCGCCGGCATCGGATGGAATTCCGTGGCGCCGTCCTGCACGCGGTGGCCGCCCACCGTCGCCGGATCGTGCCGCGCCACCCACAGCACGTACTCGGCCTTGGCCACGAACCCCGAGCCGCGCGCGGCGCCGCTGGACGGCGGCTGGGCCGCGAACGTGAGGCCGGCGGCGATCAGCAGCGCGAGCAGCCCCTGGCCCCAGCGCACGAGCGAGCGCGGTTTGAGCGCCACGCCCCACGGCACCAGCGCGAGCGCGGGGACGGCGCCGATCGCGTCCGTGAGCCACAGCCCCGCCAGCGCGCAGCCGAGCCCGAGCGAGGCGGGCGCCGAGTTGCCCTGCTCCCACACCTGCGCGAGCCCCACGCACACCAGCAGCAGCAGCGTTTTCAGCGCCACCGGATAGAGCATGCTCGTGGTGTAGACCAGGGTGGGGGAGACGGCGGCCAGCAGGCCGGCGATCCAGCCCGCGCGCGGGCCGGCCGCGCGCGAGGCGATCTTCGCCGACAGCGCCACCACCGCGAGCCCGAGCGGCACCTGCATCCAGCGCACGGCCGCCATGTTGCCGACGCCGAACAGCCGGTAGCCGAGCGCCATCCACGCGGGGTACAGCGGGGCGCGCGGCAACTCGTAGCCCGCGCCGGACAGCAGCGCGCGGGCGGCCGCGTCGTACTCGGCCGTGTCCGAGAAATGGAAGCCCGGCCCCTTGAGCGCGATCAACGCGGCCCGCAGCGCGAATGCGAGCAGCAGGATGCCGGCGAGCGCCCAGGCCTCCGAACGGAGGCCGGCCCACGGCGCACGGCGCGCGGGCGCGGTGCGGTTCGAGGTGGGCGGGGCGGTCGGGGGCGCGGGGGTCACCGTCATGGCAAGCGCACCAGACGCTGCGCGCGCGTGCCCCACGGGGTCGCGAGCCGCAGCATGTAGACGCCGGCGCGCGCGCCGGCCGGCGCGCGCCACGGCACCGCGTGCGCGCCCGCGGACAGCCGCGCGCTCCAGCGCCACACGCGCCGCCCGATCGGATCGAACAGCTCGAGCGACACCGCGCCGGCGGCCGGCAGCGTGAACGCGCAGCGCACCTCGCCGCCGCGCGACGGATTGGGCGCGCCCGGCGACAGCGCGAGACCGACCGGCGGGCGCGCGGGCAAACCCGTGGCGGGGCTCGCCCGCCGGGTCACCCACTCGGTGGCGTTCTGGAACAGCAGGCTGTCGCGGCCGCTCACCTCGCCCCAGCCGTCGAAGATGCTGCTGTTGCCGGGCTCGGCGCTGCCGTCGTCGGCGGGAGAACTGTCGCATGTCATGAAGATCCGCCCGTTGCCGTACACCGCCTGCGCCGCCATCACGCCGGTCGGGCCGTGGGCGAGCCCGTTCATCCACACGTTGCCGCGCACGCTGGGATTCGCGACCGGATCGAGCGTCAGCGTGGTGCCGTTGTGGAACGCCAGGCTGTCGGCAACGCCGTTCGGGCCGTGGATGATGGAATCGTCGGGGGCCGCGTCCACGTTGCCCGAATCCTGGGTGATGTTGTTGTTGGCGTCGCCGGCGGTGTCGAAGTGGGCGCCGAAGAACGCGTGGTGCGCGTCCAGCAGGTCCCAGATCTGGGTGGAGTCGAAGTGATCGCTGTTGCGGTCAGACAGCCAGTGATCGGACACCGCCACGAGCCCGCCGCCATCGGCCACGTAGCCCACGATCGCGGTGGACTCGGCCGGCGTGAACCGGGTGTTGGGCTCGCACACGATGAACACGTCGAAGTTGGCCAGGTCGTAGGGGTTGCCGGCGTTGCCGTAGGTGATGCCGTAAGCCCCGGTCAGCGTCGCCACGAAGTAGCCGCGCCGCACGAGATCCACGCCCCACGACGAGTTGGCGCCCGTCCACTGCGTGCGGGGATTGGGCAGATCGAGCACCGTGCTCTGGTCCGGAACGGGCAGCGGCTGGTTGTCGTCGATCACCCAGTCGGCGTTGCCGGCGGTTTCGGCGTGGGTGTCGTCGAACAGTGCGCGCGGCGGCGCGGCCGATAGCGCCCGGGGGCCGGCACGGGGGCCGGCCGGGGCGAGGGACAGGAGCAGTGCGAGCGCGAGCAGTGGCACGACGGAGGGGGGCCTTGGGTGAGGGACCGGGCGCCGGGCAGAAGGGGACGGCGGCCGGTCGGGGATTGTAACCACCCCGCCGCCAGCCGCGCCACCGGGCGCGCTGGGCCGCCTGGCGCGGCCTGGACCACCGGCGCCGATCCGGCGCGCGCGCCGCCGGGCGCTAGCGTGCCGCCGCGGGCGGAAACGCCGCGCCGCGGCAGGCGTTCACCACGTCGCGGATCGCGCCCACCACGCGGACCGCGTGGCTCGAGTCTGCGATCACCGAGCCGTGCGTCGCGCCGGGCACCACGAGCTGCTCGTGGCGGGTGGACAGGGCCGCGGTCTCGGCCTGCAGCCGCATCCAGCCGCCGCCCCAGCCGGCGTGCTCGCCGGCGGTGACCACGGCCAGCGGGCGGTTGCCGAACCCGCCGGCCGCGCGCGCCTCGGGGTTGGTGCAATCCGCCCAGCAGCGCAGCTCGTCCACGATCGCGACCCACTGGCGCGACGAGGACATGAACGCACGCTGCGCGTCGCGCGCAGGCGCGGGCAACAGATCGGCGTCGGTCGGGACCCAATCCATGACGGCCCGCATCACGCCGATGCGCGCGAGCCAGGGCGCGAGCGGGAGCAGCGCGCCGATCGCGCGCAGGCGGCGCAGCATCCGCCCGCCGCCGCCTCCTCCCGGCCCGAACTGCGCGGGGTGAGACGATTCGACGAGCACGAGCCCCGCCACGTCACGCGGGTAGGCGCTCGTGAAGATGCGGGCGATCAGGCCGCCGTAGGAGTGGCCAACGAACACGTAGGGGCCGGGCAGGCCCGCGTGTTCGAGCGCGGCGTGAAGCTCGCGCGCCATGCGGATGCCGTCGCGCGGGCTGGGCCCGGGATCGCTGAGTCCCATCCCGGCGCGATCGTATGCGACCACCGGGGCGAACGGTGCCACCCCGCGCTCGACCCAGCTCCACGTGACCGCGGTGGCGCCGCCGATCCCGCACTCGAGCAGCACGGTGGGCCCGGGGCGCCCGAGGCCCGCGGGCACGAGGTGCAGCCGGAATCCGCCGGCGTCCACGCGCTCGCCCGATACCGGAAAACGCGCGCGATCGCGGCGCGTGGCGGCCGCCTGCCACACCGCGCCCGCGATCACGGCGAGCGCCAGGAGCGCGAGCGCGCCGAGCAGCGCCCGCCGCACGAGGTTCCAGAACGTGCGCATGCGCCCGACGCTATCACGCCCCGGCGCCGCATCACGCCCGGCGCCGCAGCCGCCCCCGTGCATCCATTCGCGCGATGCGTCATCATCACCTGTGATGGGCAGTCCCCCGACAGACGCGCGCTCCACCGACCCCCGCCTCGTTCCGCGCGCCGCCGAGTTCACGTACCACGGCAGGCCGCCCTCGCCGGCCGTCGCGCGGCTGCGGATCCGCAATCATCGCGAGCGTCTGGTGCGCGGCGCGCTCGGGCTCGCCGGCTGCTGGGGGCTGGCCGTGGTCGCCGTGTTCCTGCCGATGCTGCACTTCGTGCTCGTTCCCGGCCTGCTGATCGCGGGCGTGGCGCTGGGCTGGCACCGTCTGCACGAGCACGCCACCGTCGCGGGCGCGAGCGGCCGGTGCCCGGCGTGCGGCGCCGAGGTGGACACCACGCTCGACGAGTCGCTGGGCGATGCGATCGCGCTGCGCTGCGAGCGCTGCCGCCGCGAGATCCACCTGCGCGTCAACGACGAGCCCGCCGCCGCACTGGCCCCCCAGGCGCAGGGCTGACCCTTCGACGCGCGGGGGCGTTCCGCACGCGCGACGGACCGCGGCCGCGCGGCGCGGCACCGCGCGCGGCACGATTCGCCCGAAATTTGCGAGTCGTTGTCACCCGCTCCGGCGCGCGCGTGGAGCATGACGGCGAGCGCGCGACCCTGGCTCGAGCGCGTGATACTTCCTTCCCGGAGGGTGGATGCGCAGCACAGGCACGTACGCAACGACACTCACGCTGGCGGTCGGCGTGGCGCTCGCGACCACGCTCGCGCTGGCGCGGGTGTCCGCGGCCGGCGCGGCACCGGATCTGAACGGCACGTGGTCGCTCGATCGCGCCCACAGCGACATCCCCGCCGCCCCGCCGGCCGCGGGTCGCGACGCCGGACGACGCGGCGGTGGTGACCAGGATGGCGGCGACCCGGGCGGCGATTCGGGTCGCCGGCGCGGCGGGTGGGGCGGAGGCGGCGGTGGAGGATGGGGTGGTGGCGGCTTCGGCGGTGGCGGCGGTGGGTGGTCCGGTGGCGGCCGGCATCGCCGCGGCGGCGAGGGTGGGGACAGCACCGCGAGCGACCGTGGCGAGAGCGGGCCGCGCATGCGTCCGCTGCGGATCCCGGACGTGGTGCACGTCACCGAGACCGCCTCGCTCGTGAGCATCGAGGATTCGACCGGCGCCGTGGTCGAGGAGATCGCCACCGTTCCCGCCGCGGCCGACACGCTGGCCCGCGCGCCCGGCGCCTACCACACGCTGGGCGAATGGAACGACGGCAAGCTGGTGATCGTGCGGCCGTGGTTCGGCGGCGCCAACTTCACCGACACCGTGTCGCTCGAAGACCAGGGCCGCACGCTCGTGATCAGGACCGACATCACGCGCGGCAAGGACACGCGCACGGTCCGGCGCGTGTACCGCAAGACGGTCGAGCAGGGCTGAACGCGCGCGTGGCTCGCCGGCGGGCGGCGCGCCACGCGACACCGCAGCATCGCGCGCGGGCGGGCCGCCGGTCCCGGCGCCGCCGCCGCGCGGCCGCTACTCGCCGAACACGCGCGCGCCCACCGGGGCCTGCTCGCCGTGCGGGCGCGGCGCCAGGTGCGTGTCGGGCCCGAAGCTGACGGCCGATGGCGCGGTCCAGTCACGCTCGAACACGCGGCGCGCCTCGGCCGCCAGTGGCCGGTGGTGGACGGTGATCGCCAGGTTGCGCGTGGTGAGGAAGTAGCTCGGCTCCCAGTTGCTGGTGCCGAGCCACAGCCACTCGCCGTCCGCCACCATGTACTTGCAGTGCTCGACGCGCGCGAACGGAATGTAGCCCCCGCTCCACTCCGGCACGCGCGAGATCCGGACCTGGACGCGCGGCGTCGCCGCCAGCGCGCGCAGCGCCGCCTCGCCCGCGCCGCCCAGCTCCCAATCGGACACCAGCAGCCTGACGCTCACCCCGCGCCTTGCCGCCGCGAGCAGCGCCTGGTGCAGCGTGGAATCCACCGTGCCGTGTCCCCCCACGCCGTAGGTCAGCGTCTGCAGCACGATCTCGCGCTTCGCCTCGGCGAGGCGGCGCACGACCACGTCGCGATCCCACGGGATCGTCGTGGGCGTCAAGGCGCGCGGACTGGCGCTCACCCACAGCTCGCCGGTCGCGGCCTGCTGCGTGAAGACGAGCGGCCACGTCACGGTCGCGCGCGCGACCGGGGCCACGGCCTGGGTCGTGTCGGCGGCGTTCCAGTCGGTCTCGAACACGTCCTCGAACGCCTGTGCGACTTCCGGAATCCGCACGCGCGCGCCCAGCTCGTGGATGTGGGACAGCGCGCGCCAGTCCAGATTCTGACTGCCGACGAACGCGTCGCGCCCGTCGGCGATCATGAACTTGGCGTGCTGGATGCCGCCCGCCAGCCGGCGGTAGTCCACGGTGCGCACCGCCACGTTGGGAAGCGTCGCGAACGAATCGGCGGGCTGGGGATAGGTGCGGTGCATGCCGGCGTCCAGCAGCAGCCGCACGCGCACGCCGCGCCGCGCCGCCTCGCCGATCGCATCCAGCACCGGCGACAGCGCCTGGCCGCGGCGCTCGGACAGGTAGAACTCCTCGAGATCGAGCGTCTGCGTCGTGCCCCGGATCATGTCGAGCCACACCGACTGCGCGCTCGGCAGCGCGGGGTCGCCGAGTGGGGTCTCGAGCGGGCGGGTCTCGGCCAGCTGCACGGGCAGCTCGCCGACGGCGCTGCGCGTCGCGGCGGGCGCGAGCGCGAACAGCGCGAGGCAGGCGAGCGTGAGCATCGGTCTGCGCATCGGGGACTCCTCGTGACGGGGGATGGCGCCCGCAGCATACCGGAGCCGGGCGCGGCCCGGCGGCGGGGACGCGGGCGGAGCCGGCCGCCTCAGCGCCCACCGTCGCATGTTTTTCCCCGAATTGACGCCGAATGCGGCGGGTTCTGCCGATACGGCAGGTGCAGGGCTTGCGCCACGCCCAGGGGGAAGCGCATCGTCGTGAACGTCATGAGCCGCCTCGCGCGACATCTGCGGCGTCACGCCGCCATCGCCCGCACCGGGATGGCGCTGTTGTCGCTGCTGGCCGTGCTGTCCGGCGTCCCCGGACCCGCGCACGCGCGCATGGTGTGCACGCGCGGCATGCGCGGCGCGGCGCCCTTCGCGTGCGCGCGCTGCCATCACGCCGCGCACGGGCATGGGGCCCCATGCTGCCACTGGACGATCGACGAGGGGCAGAGCGCCGTCGCCCCGCGCGCGATCGCGCCCTCGAGCGCCGGTGTCGAGCGCGCATTCGTCGCCGACGCCGCGAGCCTGGAGCTGCCCGCCGTGGCGCGCGATCGGTCGCCTGCCTCCGGCGTGGAAGCGAGTCGCGCCGGCCCGCCGGAGTTCTCCGGCACTCCCACCATCCTGCGTCTCTAGCGCCATCCTCCGACCGGCCAGGCGTCACGGCCGGTCCGTCCCCGCTCGCGCCCGTTTCCGGTTCGCGGAAACGGTGCAGATGCCTCGACGAGAGGATGGCCCATGTTCACGTCGTGCAGATGGCTGGCAGCCGCGCTGTCCGCCCTGTGGCTCGCGGCGGCGGCGATGGCGGACGGGGATCCGCCCGCGCCGCCCGCCCCGATCGCCCGTCCCGGACCGGCGGAGTCCGACTCCGCGCGGCTCGATCTATCGCATGTGCTGCGCCTCACGCTGGCGCGCAACCCCTCGATCGCGGTGGCGCGCGCAACCTGGCAGGAGGCCCGGGCGCGCGCGCGCGAAGCGGCCGCGCTCGAGCCGCCCATGCTGGACGTGGCCGTCGGCCCGTCGAGCTTCGGTGCCGCGAGCGCAGACCGCGCGTGGCGCGTGGGCGTGTCGCAGCCGCTGCCGCTGTTCGGGCAGCGCGGACTGCGCGAGCGCGCGGCCCGCTCCGAGCTGCGCGCGGCCGGGCTCGACCTGCGCGGCGCGCAGCTCGATCTGCTGCACGAGGCGCGCACCGCCTACTTCGAGTACTGGCGCATCGCGCGCGCGATCGAGCTGGCGAACGAGCTGCGCGGGCTGGTGACCGAGTTCCGGCAGGGCGCGCTGGCGCGCTACGCGGCCGGGCTCGTGGGGCAGCAGGATCCGCTGCGCGCCGACGCCGAGCTGGCGATGCTCGATCACCGCCTCGACGTGCTGGCGCGCGAACGGCTGCTGGCGGCCGCGCGCCTCGACGTGCTGATGCACGCGGCGCCGGACGCGCCGCTGCCGGTGCCGCCGCGCGAGCTGCCGCTGCCCGACACCACCATGGTGCACGCCGACCTGCGCGCGCACGCGCTCGAGACGCGTCCCGAGCTCGAGGCGGCGAACGCCATGGTCGATGCGGAACGCGCGAACCTGGCGCTGGCGCGCCGCAGCGCGTGGCCGGAGCCGAGCCTGGGCGTGGCGTACGACCGGTTCATGACCGAAGCGCCGATGCGCACCAGCGTCAGCCTCGACTTCGCGCTGCCGGCGCTGTCGGGCCGGCTCGCGGCCGAGCGCGCGCTGGCCTCGGCGCAGCTGGCGGGCAGCCTCGCGCGGCGCGACGTGGTGCGCGACAGCGTCGCGCTGCAGGTGGAGGAGGCGGCCACGCGCCTGCACGAACTGGCGCACGATCTGTCGATCTCGCGCGACCGGCTGGTGCCGCTGGCGGAGCGCACCGTGCGCGCCGCGCGCGCCGGCTACGAGGCCAACCGTGGCGACTTCCTCGGCCTGATCCAGTCGGAGCGCGACCTGTTGCAGGCGCGGCTCGATGCCGACGAGACGTTCGCGATGCTGAACGAGGCGCGCGCCGACCTGGATCGCGCGCTGGGCGAGGACGCCGAGCTCCCGGGCGCGGAGGCGATGCCATGACGCGGGCCACGTGGGTTTCGCGCGCGACGGCCGTCGCGCTGGTCTTCTCGGGCATCGTGGCCGGCTGCGGTCCGCGCGCCTCGCTGCCGTCGGGCACGCCGGTGGAGCGCGCGGGCGTGTGGCGGGTGTCGGCCGCCAACGCGCCGCCGCGCGCGCGTGTCGGCGACAACACGCTGACGATCGCCGTGCGCGATTCCGCCGGCCGCCCGATGCGCGGGACGGTCGAGGCGATCGTGAGCATGCCCGCGATGGGCGCGATGCCGTACATGGAGAACCGCGGCAAGGTGCGCGCGGCCGGGCCCGGCGCGTGGCAGGCGCGCTACGGGCTGCCGATGAACGGCGAGTGGGACGTGACGGTACGCCTGCATCCCGATGCCGGGCCCGACGCCGAGGCCCGCTATCGCTTGAGCACGATGGTGGACGGACTGGCGTTCGGCGGCGGCACGCCCGCCGCCGGCGCATCCGTCGCCACTGCCGCGGTCGGGGATTCGAGCGGCGTGATCGCGCTCGACGCCGCGCGCCGGCAGCAGCTCGGCATCCGCACCGACCTCGTGCAGCTCCGTCCGCTCGGCGCGACGATCCGGGTGCCGGGTCGCGTGGCCTACGACGAGTCCGGGCAATCCGAGGTGGCGCTCAAGTTCGGCGGGTTCGTGCGCGAGCTGGTGGCGCAGGTGACGGGGCAGCCGGTGGCGCGCGGGCAGGTGCTGCTCACCGCCTGGAGCCCGGAGCTGTGGGCGGCGCAGCAGGAGGCGCTCGAGGCGGCGCGCGCCGCGGCCGGTGACCGCGCCAGCTCCGCGCTCGGCGGCGCGTCGTCGGATCTGGCGCGCGCGGCGCGCGAGCGACTGCTGCTGTGGGATCTGGCGCCCGGCGACGTGGACGCGATGCTGCGCTCGGGCCGGCCGCTGGCCGCGTTCCCGGTGCGCGCGCCGGCGGGCGGCGTGGTGACCGAGAAGAACGTGGTGGCCGGCAGCGCGTTCCAGGCGGGACAGGTGCTGTTCCGGATCGCGCGGGTGAATCCGGTGTGGGTGATCGCGAGCGTGCCGCAATCGGACCTGTCGCGCGTGCGCCTGGGCATGGGGGCGACGCTGCGCGATCCGTACGCGGGCACGGCCGGGACGCGCGGCCGCGTCGCGTTCGTGTCGCCGGCGGTGGACAGCATGACGCGCACGGGCGAGGTGCGCATCACCGTGGCGAACCCGGGCGGGGCGCTCAGGCCCGGCACGTTCCTGGACGTGACGCTGGCGAGCCCGCCGGTGCCGCGCCTCACCGTGCCGGAGAGCGCCGTGCTGCCGACCGGCGAGCGGCAGGTGGTGTTCGTGGACTTGGGCGACGGGCGGCTGGCGCCGCGCGACGTGACGATCGGCGTCAAGGCCGACGGCTGGGACGAGGTGTTGAGCGGACTCAAGGCCGGCGACCGCGTGGTGACGTCCGGCAACTTCCTGATCGGGGCCGAGAGCCAGCTGCGCTCGGCGACGGGCAAGTGGTGAGGCGCGCGTGATCGCCCGGCTGATCGCATGGTGCGCGCGGGCGCGCGTGATCACGGTGATCGTCGTGCTGGCCGCCGCCGGCTTCGGCGTGGCCGCGCTGCTGCGCACGCCGCTCGACGCCATCCCCGATCTGTCCGACACGCAGGTGATCGTGTCCACCGAGTGGATGGGGCGCAGCCCCGACCTGATCGAGGACCAGATCACCTATCCGATCGTCACCGCGCTGCGCGCCGCGCCCGGCGTCCAGTACGTGCGCGGGCTGTCGATGATCGGCGACTCGTTCGTGTACGTGGTGTTCAAGGACGGCGTGGACCTGTACTGGGCGCGCTCGCGCGTGCTCGAGTACCTGTCCTCGATCCGCAACCGGCTGCCCGAGGGCGTGACGCCACAGCTCGGCCCCGACGCGACCGGCGTGGGGTGGGTGTTCGAGTACGCGCTCGTGGACACCACCGGCCGCCACGACCTGCAGCAGCTGCGCTCGTTCCAGGACTGGACGCTGCGCTACTGGCTGCAGGGCGTGGACGGCGTGGCCGAGGTGGCGTCGGTGGGCGGCTTCGTGAAGCAGTACCAGGCCGATCTCGACCCCGCCAGGCTCGCGGCCTACGGGCTGTCGGTGAGCGATGTGGCCGACGCGATCCGGCGCTCCAACAACGACGTCGGCGGCGGCGTGGTGGAGATCTCCGAGGTCGAGCACTTCGTGCGCGGGCACGGTTACCTGCGCGGGCCCGACGATCTCGGGAACGTGCCGGTCAAGCTCGGCTCGGGCGGCGTGCCGGTGATGCTGAAGGACGTGGCCACCGTGCACCTGGGTCCCGAGCCCAGGCGCGGCATCGCCGAGCTGAACGGCCAGGGCGAGGTGGTGGGAGGCATCGTGATCATGCGCCAGCGCCAGAACGCGTTGCGCGTGATCGAAGGCGTCAAGCGCCGGCTGGCCGAGGTGCAGGGCGCGTTCCCGCCCGGCGTGCGGCTGGTCGTGACCTACGACCGCTCGCTGCTGATCGAGCGCGCCACCCACACGCTGCGCACCGAGCTGCTGGAGGAGATGGCGATCGTCAGCCTCGTGATCGTGGGGTTCCTGCTGCACGTCCGCAGCGCGCTGGTGCCGATCCTGTCGCTTCCGATCGCGGTGCTGCTGGCGTTCCTGCCGATGGCCGGACAGCAGCTCACCGCCAACATCATGTCGCTCGGCGGTATCGCCGTGGCGATCGGCGCGATGGTGGACGCCTCGATCATCATGGTCGAGAACGTGCACAAGGGGCTCGAGCGCTGGAGCGCGGGCGGCCGCCAGGGGCCGCGCGAGGCGGCGATCGTCGCCGCGCTGCAGGAGGTCGGGCATCCGATCTTCTTCGCGCTGCTCGTCATCACCGTGTCGTTCCTGCCGATCTTCACGCTGCAGGGCACCGAAGGCCGGCTGTTCAAGCCGCTGGCGTTCACCAAGACCTACTCGATGGCGTTCGCGGCGCTGCTGGCCGTCACGCTCACCCCGGCGCTGGCGGCGTGGTTCATCCGCGGCCCGATCCGCCCCGAGCACGAGCATCCGGTGTCGCGCGCGCTGGTGCGCGGCTACGAGCCGGTGGTGCGCTGGGCGGTGGCGCATCCGCGCGCGGTGGTGATCGGCGCCGCGCTGCTGATGCTGTCGGCCGTGCCGCTGTTCATGACCCTCGGCCGCGAGTTCATGCCGCCGCTGAACGAGGGCACGCTGCTGTACATGCCGACCGCGCCGCCCGGCATGTCCGAGACCGCCGCGGCCAGCGTGCTGCAGCAGATGGACCGGCGGCTGGCCGCGTTCCCCGAGGTCGCGACCGTGTTCGGCAAGGTCGGACGCGCGCGCACCGCCACCGATCCCGCGCCGCTGTCGATGGTGGAGACGGTGGTGACGCTCAAGCCCGAGTCGCAGTGGCCGCGTGGCATGACGTGGGAGCGGCTGGTGGCGGAGCTCGATCGCAGCGTGCAGTTCCCGGGCATGCCCAACCTGTGGTGGATGCCGATCCAGACCCGCAACGAGATGCTGGCGACCGGCGTGCGCAGCGCGGTCGGCATCAAGGTGTTCGGTCCCGACCTGGCCGGGATCGAGCGCGTCGGCCTGGCGCTGGAGGACGCGCTGCGTGACGTTCCCGGCACGCGCGGCGTGGTCGCCGACCGCCCGACGGGCGGGCACTTCCTCGATTTCGACATCGACCGCGCGCAGGCCGCGCGCTACGGGCTGTCGGTGGCCGACGTCGAGGACGTGATCGAGGCCGCGATCGGCGGCGCTGCCGTGACCCAGACGGTCGAGGGCCGCGAGCGCTACACCGTGGCGGTGCGCTACGCGCGCGAGCTGCGCGACGACCCCGCCGCGCTGGCGCGGCTGCTGGTGGCGACGCCGGGCGGCGCGCAGGTGCCGCTGGGCGAGCTGGCGCGCGTGGTGGTGCGCAGCGGCCCGCCGATGATCCAGGACGAGGACGGGCAGCTCGCGGGGCTCGTGTCGGTGGACGTGGCCGATCGCCCGCTCGGCAGCTACGTGCGCGATGCGCAGCGCGCGGTGGCCGCGCGCGGCATCGTGCCCTCCGGCTACCGCATCCAGTGGACCGGACAGTTCACCGCCATGCAGCGCGCCGAGGCGCGGCTCACGTGGGTGATCCCGATCACGCTGCTGCTGGTGTTCGCGCTGCTGTACTTCAACCGCGGCTCGGCCGCCGAGGCCGGGATCGTGATGCTGGCGGTGCCGTTCTCGCTGGTGGGCGCGGTGTGGCTGCTGTGGCTGCTGCACTTCAGCCTGAGCGTGGCGGTGTGGGTCGGCATGATCGCGCTCGCCGGACTCGATGCCGAGACCGGGACGGTGATGCTGCTGTACCTCGACCTGGCGCTCGCCGATCACCGCGCGCGCGGCCGGCTGCACGATCGCGACGACCTGCGCGACGCGATCGTGGAGGGCGCGGCGCGTCGCATCCGGCCGAAGATCATGACCGTGTGCGCGATCCTGTTCGGCCTGCTGCCGATCCTGTGGGGGCACGGCTCGGGCGCCGACGTCATGAAGCGCATCGCCGCCCCGATGGTGGGCGGCGTCGTCACCTCGTTCGCCCTCGAGCTGCTCGTCTACCCGGCCATCTTCGCGTGGTGGAAGGGACGTGGACTGCCCGCGCGCGTGGCCGTGATCGAATCGTCCGAAACCCTAGCACGCATGGGAGGAACATCATGAAACGCATGCTGCCGATCGTCGCCGTGGCGGCGCTGGCGCTGGCCGCCGGCGCGTGTGCGCGGCGCAACGCCGCCGCGCCCTCCGCCGACGCCGTGTACGCCATCGCCGTCACCGAGAACGGATTCGAGCCCGCGGAGACGAAGGTGCCGAAGGACCGGCCGGTGACGCTCGTGTTCACGCGCCGCACGGACGCGACGTGCGCGACCTCGGTCGAGATCCCGAGCCTGCACCGCGCGCTCCAGCTGCCCCTCAACCAGCCGGTGCGCGTCGAGGTGCCGGCCGGGGTCACGGGCACGTTGAGCTATCAGTGCGGGATGCACATGGTGACGGGGCGCATCGTGGTCGAATAGCGATCGGGCTCCCGGCATCGCGCCCGGCGGGGGCAGGATTCGCGCTTCCCCGGCGCCTGCAGGTGCGCGACAATTCGGGCCTCCCGATCGGGTGGAGGCCGTATGTCGCTATGCCGTCCGCACGCCATCGTCAGCTGCATCGCGCTCGTCCTGGCCGTCGCCGCCGCGCCGGCGCCCGGCGCGGAGCGCGATGTCACCGGGGCCCCCGCCACGGCTCCGGACGTGAACGGCTCGGGCGCCGGCGCCACCCGGGACTCGGTGGTCGCGCTCGTGCGGCGCATGCGCCGCTACTTCGAGACCCACGAGTTGGACGGCGTCACCATGGACTCCCGCTACGCCATCAATCCCTCCGAGGCGATCCGCCAGTCGGTGGTGTGCCAGGTGCTCGGCTACTGCGAGCTGTACCGCGCGCACCCGACCGGGCGGCTGCGCCACGCGATCGTCCGCCACGCCGACTACCTGCTGCCGCGGCTCGACCAGGTGCGCTCGGGCACGCCGTTCGACGGCATGCTCGGCGACTGCCTGCTGCAGGCGTACGAGCTGACGCGCGAGCCGCGCTTCCTCGCCGCGGGCCGGACCATCGAGGACGAGATCGAAGCGATCCCCACCTACGAATGCGTCCTGAACGGCGGTCTGATGGTGGCGATGGCCACCGCGGATTTCGCGCGGCTGACGGGATCCGCATCCGCGCTGCAGAAGACGCACGCGATCCTCGGTCAGCTCGGGCCATACCAGAACGACGACGGCTCGTTTCCACACTGGTGCTGGGGTACGCGCGACATCCACTACACCGGCTGGATGGCGCAGGAGCTGATCCAGCTGGGACGCCGGATCGACGATCCGGTGATCGCGCCCACGCTCGCGCGCATGAACGCGTTCATGGCCGGTCGCATGAACGCCGACGGCACGGCGCGCTACGAGGAGCCGTGCCCGGACGAGCCCGGGTGCGTGATCGCGTACTACTCCCGCGGCAGCGGGTGCAGCGAGGACTACGACACGCGCGGGTGGACCGTGGAGCCCGGGTATCAGACGCTGCTGTTCGACCACTTCCGGCAGCAGCAGTTCACACCCGTGCTGGGCTGGCTGCTGTCGCTCGAGCACGGTGGCACGTTCGCGGACAAATGGGGCTGGTTCCCGCCGCCCGACGACCCCGAGTACGCGTGGGAGGTGGCCGACACCTCGGTCGCCAACATGAGCATCATCTTCTGGTCCATGGCGATGGTGTTGAGCGGCCGTCCGTCGCACGACGCCGCGCTGGCCGCGCTCGACGACGACCCCGTGGATGCGTACGCGCCCGCGCCCGCGTCTTCGCCGCAGGCGGAGCGGCCGGGCGACGTGGCGCTCTCGGCCACGCCCAACCCGGCGCGGGCCGGATGCGACGTGCGCTTCGTGCTGCCGCGCGCCGGCCCGGCGCGCGTGGAGGTGTGTGACGTCGCCGGCCGGCGGGTGCGGAGGCTGCTGTCGGCGCCGCTCGCGGGCGGAGCGCACGATCTCGCCTGGGACCTGTGCGACGACGCCGGGCGCAGCGTGCGCCACGGGCTCTATTTCGTGCGCCTCGAAGCGGCGGGAGTGACCCGCGCGACGCGCGTGCTCGCCATGCCCTGACGCCGGAGCCCCGTTCCACACCACCACTCACCGGCGGGCCGCCGCCGTTCGCCGGTTTTCCGCAGACGCGCCCGGCCGTCGTCCGTAACTTCCCGCACATGGATCGTCGTGGGACGCAGACGCGGAGGGTCACGATGCGCGGGATCAAATCACCAGCCTGGGGCGTGTTCATCATCCTGCTCGGCGTGCTGCTGCTGCTCGAGCGGTTTGGAGTCTTCCATTATCCGGAGGGCACGTTCTGGCCGCTGCTGCTCGCCATGCTCGGCGTGTCGGCGCTGATCGAGCGCCGGATCGGATCGAGCGTGCTGTTCCTGCTGCTGGCCGGCGTGTTCCTGGCGTTCACGCTGCACTGGCACGGGCTCAGCTACGCGCGCGGGTGGCCGCTGCTGATGGTGGCGGTCGGCGTGGCGATCGTGGTGAGCGCGCTCACGCGCGAAGGCATGGGACGCCACAACCTCCGGAGGGGGTCATGAGCCCGCAGGCGGTGTGGCGCGAACGGGCGCTGTGGATGACCGCGACCGCGGTGCTCGCCACCTCGTTCGTGTGGAGCGTGGGGCTGGTGGCGGCGCTGGCGCTGGTCCCGCCGCCCGCCATTCACGCCACGTTCGTGGTGACGCGGGCGCTCGGGCACGCGCTGCTCGGCCTCGCGCCGCGGGGCCACGCCGTGCTGCCGATGTTCGCCCCCGGCCTGGTGCAGATGGTGCGGTCGGCCGGCTCGCTCGCGGAGGTGCGCCATGGATGAACTGCGCTATCGGGAACGCAGCCGGCTCGTGACCGGACTCGTCGTGATCGCCGTCGGCGTGCTGTTCACGCTCGATCGCCTGGGCCTCGTTCAGGCGCAGCAGGCGCTGCAGTGGTGGCCGGTGCTGCTCGTGGTCTACGGCGCATGCAAGCTGGTCGGCCTTGGCGTGCGGCAGTCGATCACGTGGGGCGCCATGTGGCTGCTCGGCGGGGTCTGGCAGCTGCTGTACCACCAGGGCATGGTGACGCGGCCGGTGTGGGACCTGTGGCCCGTGCTGCTGATCGTGTGGGGAATCGCGATGATGCGCGGGAAGAGCGGCCCGATCGTGATCGGCATGTCGCGGCGCCGCGCCTGGCGCGTGCGCGAGCGGCTGCGCGAGGACCTGGCGGCTGCGGCGCGCGGCGAGCGCGGGGACGATGCGGGCCCGGGCGGCCCGCACGACGCGGGAGCGGGGTTCGCGGACGACCCGGCCGTGGCGGGCCGCGCGGGCGCGGGTGGCACGGGGGTGGGGGACGACGCCCCGCAGTTCACGGTGGACGCCGTGCTGTCGAGCGTGACGCGGCGCATCACGTCGCGGGCGCTGACCGGCGGCGCGATCACCTCGGTGCTGGGCTCGGCCGATGTCGACCTGCGCTCCGCGAGCCTGGCGAACGGCGTGGCGGAGATCGAGGTCAACGTGGTGATGGGCGGCGCCGAGCTCACGATCCCGGGCGACTGGCAGGTGGATGTCCGCGGCAATCCGGTGTTGAGCAGCGTCGAGGACAACTCCTCGCACACCTCGGCGCCGCGCGGCCGGCTGGTGCTCACCGGCGCGCTGGTGTTGAGCCATCTCGTGATCCGGAATTGAGCATGGCGCCGGCGACGCGCGCGCGGAACGGCGGCTGACGTGCACCCGTTGCTCGCCAGCCGCCTGCGGCTGATGCTGTACCTGCTGGTGTGGGCCGGGATCGGGGGGCTGCTGACGGCGGCGCTGGCCACGCTCACGCCGCGTCCGCTCGGGCAGGCGCTGGTGTTCGCGCTGCCGCTCACCGGGTTCTACGCCGCGGTGTGCCTGTCGGCGCTGTGGGTGTGCCGCGCGAATCCGGTGGCCACCACGCCCCCCGAGCGGCTGCTGATCGCCACGCTGTCGGCGTCGGCGGCCGCCACCGCGCTGTGGGTGGCGCTCGGGGCCGCGTGGGGCGCGGCGCTGTCCGCGGTGGCGCACGTCGGTCCCGCGCCGGCCGGTCAGGTGCGCGATCTCGCGACGCTGGCCGTGGCGGGGTTCGTGCTCTATCTGCAGTCGATGGCGGCGCACCACGTGATGCTCACGGTGGAGTCGGCGCGCGCCGCCGAGCGGCGCGTGCTGGAATCGCAGGTGACGGCGCGCGAGGCCGAGCTGCGCGCGTTGCGCGCCCAGCTCCACCCGCACTTCCTGTTCAACAGCCTGAACTCGATCAGCGCGCTGGCGGGCTCCGACGCCGAGGCGGCGCGCGCGATGTGCCAGCGGCTGGGCGATTTCCTGCGCACCAGCCTCGCGCTCGGCGCGCGCGAGCGCGTGGCGCTCGACGACGAGCTGGCGCTGGCGCGCCACTACCTCGCCATCGAGCAGGTGCGGTTCGGCGCGCGGCTGGCGGTGCGCGAGTGCGTGACCGACGAGGCGCGGCGCTGCCTGGTGCCGCCGCTGCTGATCCAGCCGCTGATCGAGAACGCGGTGAAGCACGGGGTCGCCGATCGCACCGAGGGCGGCACGGTGGAGATCGAGGCGCACACGCGCGACGGGCGGCTGCACGTCAGCGTGGGGAATCCGCGCGATCCCGAGGCGCCGCCGCGGCGCGGGCAGGGTCTCGGGCTCGACAACGTGCGGCGCCGGCTGACCGCGCTCGATCCGCGCACGGCGCGGCTCGAGGTGGAACCCGGCCCCGACCGCTTCCGCGTGCGGCTCACGCTGCCGGCGACGCCGGCACGGGACGGCGCATGAGCGCGCCGCGGGTGCTCCGCACCGCGATCGTGGACGACGAGGCGCCGGCGCGCGCGCTGCTGCGCGAGTACCTGGCGGCGGAGCCCGACGTCCAGGTGGTGGCCGAGTGCGCCAACGGGTTCGAGGCGCTGAAGGCGATCGCCGAGCAGACGCCCGACCTGGTGCTGCTCGACGTGCAGATGCCGAAGCTCGACGGGTTCGAGGTGCTGGAGCTGCTGGAGCACCGGCCCGCGGTGGTGTTCGTCACCGCCTACGACGAGTACGCGCTGCGCGCGTTCGACGCGCACGCCGCCGACTACGTGATGAAGCCCGTCGGGCGCGAGCGGCTGGCCGAGGCGATCGCGCAGGCGCGTGCGCGCTTGGCGGGCGCGGCTCCGCCCACGCCGCCGGCCGCGAGGCTGGCCGTGGCCGCGCGCGCTCCCGGGCAGCACGCCGGGCGGCTGCTGGTCCGGGACGGCGCGCGCGTGCACGTGATCCCGGTCGAGCAAGTGGACTGGATCGAGGCGCGCGACGACTACGTCGAGATCCATGCCGGCGGCAGGAGCTGGCTCAAGCCGCAGACGCTCGGCGACATCGCGAACAGCCTCGATCCCGCCCGGTTCGTGCGCATCCACCGCTCGTGCGTGCTCAACGTGGAGCGGCTGGCGAAGCTCGAGCTGTACGCGCGCGACAGCCGGGTCGCGATCCTGGCCGACGGCCGCCAGCTCCCGGTGAGCCGTGCGGGCTACGCGCGGCTGCGCGAGCTGATGTGAGCGCGGCGGAGCGCGGCGCGCGACGTCAGCGCGTGACGAGCGCGATCACCATGCCGTCGTAGCCCTTCGGGCCCACCATCTGGATGGCGGTGGCGTCCACGCGCGGCTCGCGCGCCAGGCGCTCGTTGAAGCGCCGGATGCCGAGCACGTCGGGGTCGGCGCTGGCCCCGTTGGCGATCCTGCCGTCGCGCACCACGTTGTCCACCACGATCAGGCTGCCGGGGCGCGACAGCTTGAGCCCCCACTCGAAGTATTCGGTGGTGGTCGGCTTGTCGGCGTCGATGAACACGAGGTCGAACGGGCCGAGCCCCTCGCGCTCGAGCTGGGGCAGCGCGTCGAGCGCGCGGCCGACCCGCACCTGGACGCGGTCCGCGAGCCCGGCGCGGGCGATGTTCGCGGTGGCCACCGCGGCGTGGTGCGGGTCGAACTCCAGCGTCACCAGCCGGCCGCCCGGCGCCAGCGCGCGCGCGAGCCAGATCGTGCTGTACCCACCCAGCGTGCCGATCTCGAGGATCGCGCGCGCGCCCTGCGCGCGGGCGATCAGCTGCAGCAGCTTGCCCTGATTGGGCTGCACCTGGATCGCGGGCAGCCCCGCGCGTGCGCTGGCCTCGACCGCCTGGTCCAGCGCGGCATCGGGGGGCAGCAGGAGATCGGCGTAGTAACGGTCGACGGCGTTCCAGGTTTCCTGATCCACGTGCGGCTCCGCGCGAGGCCGGCGAAGGCGCCGGCGGGAAACGATGCGCCGCGGGCGGTCGGCCCGCGGCGCGCGACTTCGTGGGACGGCGACCGTTACTTGGCGGTCTTCTCCTTCTTCGCCATCACGTGCGACTTGATCATCTTGTACTCTTCCTTGGTCAGCACCTTCTTGGAGACGAGCTGGCCCTTCGAGGTGTAGGGGCGCCCGGCGATGATCTTGTCGGCCAGATCGTCGGTCAGGCCCGGCACCTTGGTGAGATCCTCCTTCGAGGCGTTGTTGAGATCGACCGGCGCCATCTTGACCTTGGGCGCCTTGTGCTTGCGTTCGCTCTTCTCTTCGGCCTTTTCCTGCGCCGGCGTCTCCTTCTTCTCCTCGGCGGGCGACTCGGCCTTCGCGGAGTCGCTGCCGGCGGCCTGATTGCCGTGTTCGTGTGCCGTGACGCCCTGTGCGAATACCGCCGCGCTCATGCACAGCGCGAATGCGAGGCTCAGGAATAGCGGGAGAATGCGCTTCATGCGTGGCCTCCAACCGAGGGCCCTGGGCTGCGCGCGACCGTGCCCTCGACCGGCTGCGCGATGGGAGCGGCGTCCAGATGCCGCCGAGACGGGCGGAATCTACGACGGACGGGCCCCCGCGGAGAAGCGAACGGGGTCGGCGTCGCCAACGGCCCGCCCGGCGAGCCCGACCCGGCGCCCGGCGGAGGGCGCCGCGGGCGCGCGCGTTTGACGCCGTGGGGCCGGCCGCGTTCAATGCCCGTGCCCGCGCCGACGCGCCTGGCGTCGGGCGGTCCCGCCGGGCAGGAGGCTGGCGCGATGGCGGTCACGGGTCACGTCGTGTTCATGCGGGCGGCGAACGTGGGCGGGCACAACGTGTTCCGGCCCGCGCAGCTGGCCGCGGCTCTCGCGCACCTCGACGTCGTCAACGTCGGGGCGGCCGGCACGTTGCTGGTGCGCGGCCGCTCCACGCCCGGCGCGGTTGCGCGCGAGGTCCGCGCCCACATGGCGTTCGAGCCCGAGCTGATCGTGCGTCCCGCGCGTGAGATCCTCGCGCTGGTGCGCTCCGATCCGTTCGCCGGCGTGCGGTTCCCGAACGGCGTGCGCGGCTGGGTGGCGGCGCTCGATTCCGCGCCGAGCAAGCGGCCCGCGCTGCCGCTGACGAGGCCCCAGGGCAGGCCGTGGAGCGTGCGGATCGAGCGCACCACGGGAGCGTTCGCGCTCGGCACCTATCGGCGCACCCCCGCCGGTTCCGTGTTCCCGAGCGCGGTCGTGGAATCCGCGCTCGGCGTGCGCGCCACCACGCGCTGGTGGGAGACGTTCGTCCGCGTCGCCGAGCTGATCGAAGCCGGGCCGTAGCGTGGACGGCAGCGACGCGCGCGGCGTGGTGCTGGCAGGCGGGGCCGGACTCCGGCTTGCGGCCGGCGCCCCCAAGGCGCTGGCGATGCTCGAGCGCCGCACGCTGCTCGAGCGCGCGGTCGCCACGCTGCGCGAGGTGTGCGGCACGGTGGTGGTGGCGATGTCGCCGCGGCGACCCCTGCCCGGGGATCTGTGGCGCGGTTGCGAGGCGGCGTGGGATGCGGACGGCGCCGAGGGTCCGCTGGCCGGCGTGCTCGCCGGGCTCGCCGGGTCCGCGTGGCAGCGCGCGCTGGTGCTGGGCGTCGATTTCCCGCTGGCGCGCGCGGCGGCGCTGCAGGCGCTGCTCGAGCGTCTGGCCGGGCGCCAGGCGGTGGTTCCCGCGCCGGGCGGCACGCTGCAGCCGCTGTTCGCCGCCTACGCGCGCGCCGCCTACGCGCCGCTCGCGCGGGCGTTCGCTCATGGCGAGCGCTCGATCACGACCGCGGTGCGCGCGCTCGACGCGTGCGTGCTCGACGACGCCGTGCTCGCGCGCCTGCCGGGCGGGCTCGACAACTGGCTCAACGTGAACACGGCGCGCGATCTCGCGCGGGCGGCGCGGGCGCTGCGGGGCGAAGGAGCGTGCTGACGCCCGACCCGCGGCGTCAGCGCGCCAGCACCACGCGCCGGATCCAGCGGTGCGTGCCGGCGTCGATCCGGACGAAGTAGAGCCCCGCCGGAACGCCGCCGTGCGGGCCCGCGCCGCGCCACTCGCGCTGGTAGCGCCCGGGCGCCAGCGTTTCCTCGGGGAGCCGGGCGACCTCGCGCCCCTGCACGTCGAGCACGGCGATCCGCACCCGCGACGTCGCCGGGAGCGCCAGCGACACGTGGACGGGCCCTGCCGCCGGGATCGGCCACAACTCCACCGCGAACGCGGCGGGGGGATCGGCCGGCGCGGAAGCGAGACTGCCGCGCGAGAACGCGACGCCTCCATAGCTCGCGAGCGGAACCGGCAGCACCGTGATGGCGCCGCCACTGGTGCTCATTCTCGCCAGGCGCTGCGCGCCGACCGCGCCCTGGGCCCAGTACACGTACGTTCCCAGCGCGTCCACGGTCAGATAGGTGGGCTGCTGGAGTCCCAGGGTCAGCGTTCCGTAACCCGGGCCCCCCGCCGCCGCGGCCCCGCGAATCGCGCCGCTGTCGTACTCCGTCCACAGCACGGCCTGATGCCCGGGATCGAATGCGACGCCGTAGGGACCGCTGCCCGGCGGCAGCGCCTGCCACGCCGTCATCAGCGAGCCGTCCAGGTTCGCGCGGTAGATGGCATCGTGATCGAAATCGGCCCAGTACAGCTTCCCGCCCGCGTGATCGACGGCGATGCCGCGCGGGTTGGCGCCGGGCGGCAGTGTCACGAGCGTGGTGAGCGCGGTGCCGTCGATCGTGCTGCGCTGGATGGCGGCGCCGGTCGTCAGATTGCTGGTGGTCCAGTACAGCAGCCCCGTGATCTCGTCCACGGCGATGCCGCGCAACGCGGAGCCTCCGTACACGATCGGGGCGATCCCCTGCAATGCGAGGCCCACGCGTTGCACGCGGGCGTTCGACCACGCGGCCTCGGTGAAATACGCGCGGCCGTTCGATTCCACGGCCAGCCCTTCGGGCAGCGTGCCGGGCGACAGCAGCGCGCTCGTGACACCGAAGCCGTTGGGATCGGAACGATAGAGCGCCGGCGCACTGTAGTTGGTGTCGAGCCAGAACAGATTCTGCGCCCGTAGGGGTCCGGCGAGCGCCAGGGCCGCCGCGAGCGCCGCGAGCACGCAACGCATGCGGATCACGACGGGAACGTCCCCTGCAACGCGATCACGTAGTTGAGCACGAGGTAGGGCTGCATGTTGTCGTGGGGCTGGCCGCCACCGGCCGTCCCCACGGCGTCGCCCGCCAGCGTGACGTCGGTGGCCGTGCCCCACTGCGGAACGTGGGCCGCGTTCCGCGCGACCACGAGACCGGCTGACGGATCGGCCGAGGTCGCGACCGCCGAGCCGGCGCGCGCCGTATGCGAATGCGCCGGCAGCTCGGCGGCGATCAGCGTGTGCGCGGGCTCGCCCGAGCGCTCGCCGCGCGCGCGTGCGCTCAACCCCGGGCCCTGGCCGTGATGCAGCGGCACGCGGCCGCGCAGGTCGGGGAGCGCGAAATTGGTGACGCCGTCGCCGCCATACGTGGTGCCGAGCAGCGCGAACAGCGGCTGGTTCTGGTTGATCGGCAGCAGCTGGCCGTTGCAGAACGTCCAGCCCTTGGGCGGGAAGTTGAACGACACGAGCATGATCTCGCCCAGGTAGGGGCCGGCCTCGGTGGTCGCGGCCCGCGCGACGCGCGGACGCCAGGGCAGCAGCGCGCCCGACAGCAGCGCGCCGAGGCCGGCCAGCACGCGGCGGCGGGGCAGGGTGCGCTCGGGCGACGTCACGTCTGGCTCGGGTAGATGCCGAACAGGCTGATGATGAAGTGGACGCCGAGCCACGGCTGCACGTTGGGGTGCGATCCCGATCCGCCGGTCGCGAGCATGGTGGCGGGCGCCAGCGCGGTGTTCGAAACGGGGGCGTAGGCGGGGATGCCGGCCGCGTTGCGCGCCGGCACGCGGCCGGTGGGATCGTCGGAGCTGCCGGGCGCGCTGCCGGCCAGCGCGGTGTGTGCGTGGCCCGGAAGCTGCGCGACGGTCAGCGTCAGCGTCTCCTCGCCCGCCTGCTGGCCCTGCGTGTAGCCGGGGCCGGCGTGCAGCGGCAGGCGGCCGCGCAGGTCGGGGAGGTTGAAGGTGGTGACGCCATCGCCGCCGTAGGTGGTGCCGATCAGCTGATACAGCGCCTGGTTGTCGGCGATCAGCACCTGCTGCCCATCGCACAACGCCCAGTCCTGCGGCGCCGTGGGACCGGCGAACAAGCGGATCTCGCCGACGAACGGCGTGTCGTCGAGCTGCGTGGCGGCGCGCGCGGACAACGCGTCCAGCCATCCGCCGAGCCACGCGCTCCCGGCCCACGCGCCGAGCGCGCGCACCAGGAATCGCCGGCGCGGAACGCCTGCGGGCGCGCTCACGGCGCGGTGCCCTGGATGGCGATGATGAATTTGACGACGAGATATGGCTGCATGTTGTTGTGCGGCTGCCCGCCGCCGGCGTTCGCCACCGCGCCCCCGGCCAGGCTCGCGTCCGCGCTGGCGCCGAACTGCGGGATCGCGGCCGCGGTGCGCGCCGGCACGCCGTTCGCCGGGTTGTCCGAGCTGCCGTTCAGCGTGCTCGCGCGCAGGGTGTGGGCGTGGGAGGGAATCTCGGCCACGCCGAGCGCGTAGCCCTCCACGCCGCCGCTTTCGCCCAGTTGTCGATTGGTCAATCCCGTCCCCTGCCCGGGATGCAGCGGCGCCCGGCCGCGCAGGTCGGGGAGCGCGAACGTGGACACGCCGTCGCCGCCGAACCGGTTGCCGATCACCGCGAACAGCTGCGGATACGTGGCGACCGACAGCAGCTGGCCATCGCACGTCATCCAGCCCGTCGGCACGATGTTGCTGCCGAACATGCGCACCTCGCCGATGAACGGCACGTCAGTGCGCCGCCGGGGCGGGGGTGCCGGCGTTGCCGCGCATCACGGACGGGGGCGGCGGGAGCGGGATGTCGGGCAGGATGTCGGGCACGGGCGGCCTCGGGCTCGCGGCAATTCCGCGCGAAAAAAGGCTACCACACGGGTCGGGCCGACCTCACGGAAGAATGGCCGTCCGACCCGGGCGCCCTCACCGGCCGCCGGCCGTCTCCGCGGCCGCGGGCCTGGGCTGCAGCCGGCCGAGGTCGATCGTCTCCACGGTGTTCGACATGTAGTTCGTGAGCAGCAGCGTGCGGCCGTCGTCCACCACGCGCAGCTCGCGCGGGAATGCGCCCGCCGGCACCACGCCGAGCACGGCCGCGACCCCATCCGCCAGGCGGGTGGCGTCCACGACCGTCAGATTCTGGCGGTCGTCGGTCCCGCCCGCGAACCGATTGGAGTTCGTGACCACCAGCTTCCGGCCGCCATCCACCACCGCGATCCCGACCGGCGCCGTGCCCACCGGCACGCTGGCGATGCGCGCGTGCATCGGATCGGACACGAGCTTCGCGGTGTCGAACGCCAGTACCGCGTTGCTGGCGCGGGCGGTGACGTAGGCCACGGCGCCGTCGGGCGACAGCACGAGTCGTACCGGATGGCAGCCGGCCGGCGCCTGGGCGACCACCGCATGCGCGGGGTCGCTGCGCGCCCGGGCCACGTCCACCACCATCACCGCCCCCGGCGCGTTCGACGGCCCGGTGGTATCGCCGCCTTCCGGGCGGCACTCGGGCGCCCAGCCCAGCGCCTTGGGCGCCATCTGGCTCGTCGTGTACAGCAGACGTTCGTCGGGCGAGAACGTGAGCGCGATCGGGGCGCGGCCGGTCGGGATGCGGCCCACGATCGCGTCCCGGGTGAATCCCGTGCGCCGCGCCCGCTCCAGGTCGAACACCGTGATCTGCTGCGCGTACTCGTCGCTGACGAACAGCGTGCGATCGTCGGCCGTGACGTTGACGTATACGCTGCCCACGTCGTCGCCGTCGCTCACGAACCCGAGAATCGGATCGCCGCGCCCCGAGATCATGCGGGCGACGTCGAGGAACACCACGTTCGCGTCGTCGGCCGCGATCAGCAGCTTCCCGTCGTGGGTCAGCACCATCCCCGAAGGCCCGTCCTCGATCGGCACCACGCGCACCGGGCTCCAGCCGTTCGCGCCGCGCTTCATGACGGCGACGCCGTTCGGCGTGCGCGGGTCCGAGCTGTTGACCGACACGAACAGCCAGCAGCCGTCGCGGGAGGTGATCGGCTCGAACGGATGCCCGGGCGTCGGCGACAGCGCGATCGCGTCGGTCATCGGCGCGTGGCAGCCGGCGTCGGCCGCGTACGCCCGCGGCGGGAGCGCCAGCGCGCCAAGCGCCAGCAGCACGGGGAATCGGATGACGTCTGGCATGTCGGGCCTCACGGGTGGAGTCGCCGGGATCCACGTTGTCGTGGCGTGGCAGCAGCGCCGCGTCCGGCAGCATCCGGCACCGTCGCCGGATTTCGCGCCGCGAGCTGCCCGGCGCGGCAATCCCGCCCACCGATGTCGCCGCCGGCCCGCCCGGCGCCGGCGAATCACGGTCGTGAGGTGACGGGGGCCGACTCGCCCATCGCCGTCCCCGCGACGCTCAGATGATCGTCGATTCCTCCTGGCGGCGGCGAATCCGCAGCAGCTTCGGCGGTCCGGTCTCGGTCCACCACAGCGTCAGCACCAGCGCGCCCACGAACACCGCGCCCACCAGCCACGGCGGCTGGGTGAGCGTCAGCACCGCGAACACGCCGGCCGCTCCGGCCGCGACCAGCAGCGGGGCGATCCAGCGCCGCCGGCGCCACACCTCGACCAGCGCGAACAGCATCAGGAACATGGCGAGCGCCCACATGCATACCTCCGCCAGCTCCGCCCACGCCGAGGTGGTGCGACCCTCGGCCAGCGCCTTGATGTTGAGCAGCATGCGCCGCTCCATCACGAAGTGCATGGGTTCGAACAGCATGGCGTTGAACGCGGCCATGCCCGGCGATAGCCGCTGCGAGGTGATGCCGCGCGCGATCAGCCGGCTCGAGTCGCGGCCGAGTGGCTGGAGCACGAGGCTCCACACGCCGGCCTCGGGCGCGGTCGACACGGAGCCGAGCGGACGCGTGCCGAACACCAGCACGCGGCCCGGCTCGTAGCGCACGAGCGGCGCATTGCCGGCGCCCCGGGCCTTGCCGGGCGGATACATCCACAGCTTGTCGCCCGGCTTCCACTGCTGGCGGTTGCGCAGGATGGTGGTCGCGCGCGGCATGTCGCTGCCCACCGCGTTCTCGAGCACGTCGTAGCTGTAGAACCCGCCGCGATCCTGCCCGAGCTGGGCCAGCCACGGCCATACCCGCGCCGGCGGCGCGGCGATGGTCACCGCGCGCGTGGAGGCGCTGGTGGCGTACGGCACGCGCTCGTCGCCGGGCAGCACCGCGCGCGCCTCGAACGCGGTCGCTCCCCAGTGGAGCATCCACGGCCGCGCGAACGCGAAGTACGCCGCGAACAGCGCGGCGACCGCGACCACGGCGGTCAGCAGCTTGCGAATCCCGATCGGAATCCTCATGGCAGCCCTCCGGATCCGCGATCCGCATCGTATTCGAGGATCGCGGAGCTCGTGTCCATTTCGACGTAGCAGAACTCGCCCTGCGGCAGGTGCCACACCGCGCGGGTGCCGATCGGGCGCGGGCGGTTGTGCACGATGGCCCAGCCGTCCACGGGGGTGGTCCAGCGCGCGCGCACCCACGGCGCGCCGCGCGCGTACGGGTCGCGCACGAAGCGATCCGTGGTGGAGACCTCGAGCGGCGCGCCGTGCGCGTCGCACGTGACGCGCACGGTCACCCTTTGGCCCGCGTCCTCGAGCGTGACGTCGAACGCGCTCCCGCCGACCGGCAGCCAGGTGACGGGGGCCGCGAGCAGCATCGAGGGCGCGAACAGCAGCGCGTCGTCGAGCCAGGTGACCAGCTCGCCCATGTCCAGCTCGGGACCGGTCGCATCCGCCAGCGGAAACCGGCCGAACAGCCGCACGCGCATGCGACCGCGGCCACGCGCGTACGTGTCGTCGCCGGTCACGAACCAACGGCCCGAGGCGGGCATGCGGATGTGGAACGCACGCGTGACCGGCTGGCTGGTGTTGCTCTGCCGAACGCTGCACGTGCGCCACGCGGAGCGCGGGTGCAACCGGAACCGGCCGCTCCAGCTCATGGCGAGCGAGCGGTCGCGGCGCGTGCCGGGCACGCGCATGAACCGCAGATAGCGCCGCACCGCGTCGGGCAGGCCGGCCAGCTCGGCGTCGGTCACCGTGACGCGCGGCCCGGCGCCGGGAAGCTCGAGGACACTGGTCGAATTCCATTCGGGGTGCAGCATGCTCGCCTCCTCACTCGGCCCGCAGCGATTCGATGGGATCGAGACCCGCGGCGCGCAGCGCGGGCACGATGCCGGCGACGAGCCCGGCGGTCAGGGCCATCCCCAGCGCCAGCAGCGCCACGCCCGGTGGCGTGTACGCCTCGATCGCGGGCACGGCGCGTGCCAGCAGCGCGGCGCCGCCCGCGCCCGCGAGCAGTCCGGCGAGCCCGCCGGCGATCGCGGTGAGCGCCGCCTCGCACAGATACCAGCGCAGCACCTGGTCGCGCGTGGCGCCCAGCGCCTTCACGAGGCCGATCTCGGCCACGCGCTCCTGCACCACGATCCACAGCACGGTGAAGATGCCGATCGCGCCCACCAGCAGGCTCACGGCCGCGATGCCAGTGACGGTGCCGGTCACGACCGACAGGATCGAGCCCACCATCTTCATGGCGTCGGCCTGCGTCACGATGGTGACGTCCTCGTCGCGATGGCGATCGATCATCAGCGCGCGCGCGCGCTCGGCCAGCCGCCGGCTACCCTCGATCGAGGCGGCCAGCATGTCGATCTCGGCCAGCTCGGGGCGGTTGAACAGCGTGATCGCGCTTGCGACCGGGATGTAGGCCACGTCGTCGAGGTCGAAGCCCAGCATCTGCCCCTTGGACTCCATGATGCCGATCACGCGGTAGCGCGCGCGCGCGATGCGCACCGCGTGCCCGAGCGGGCTCTGCCCGCCGAACAGCTCGCGCGCGGCACGCGGGCCGAGCACCACCAGCGCCGAGCGACGGTCCCAGTCCACGTCGGGCAGGAACCGCCCCGCCGCGACGCGCATGGACCACGCCTCGGGCATGCGGCCGCCCACCCCCATCACCAGCACGCGGCGCGTGCGGCCGCCGAACTCCAGCTCGGCGGTGCCACCCGCGTACGGCGTGGCGGCCACCACGCCCGGCAGCCGGGCGAGCGCGCGCGCGTCGTCGAGCGTCAGCTTGCGGGCGCTGCCGCCCATCGCACCCGGAATCCCCTGCGTGGACACCTTGCCGGGGTTGATGCTGATCACCGAGGTGCCGAACGTGCTCGCCTGCGCCTCGATGTAGCGCCGCGTGCCCTGGCCGAGCGACGACATCGCCACCACCGCGAACACGCCCACCGCGATGGCGAGCATGGACAGCCCGTAGCGCAGACGGTGGGCGAGCAGCGCCTCGATCGACAGCGACAGCAGATCGCGCCCGCTCATCGCTTGCCCCGCAGCGCTTCCGCGGCCGGCAGCCGCGCCGCCCGCCGCGCCGGCGCGAGTCCGAACGCGCCGCCGGCCACCAGCGCGAGCGCGAGGCTCGCGAGCATCCAGCGCCCGGAAGGGGCGAGCGGCACGTTCGGCCAGATCCGCGCGCCGACGAGCAGCGCCGCCGCGCCGACCGCGACGCCCGCCAGGCCGCCGAGCCCGGACAGCAACAGCGCCTCGGTCAGGAACAGCGATGCGATCTGGCGCGGCTCGGCGCCGATCGCCTTCAGCAGGCCGACCTCGGCGATCCGCTCCGAGACCGACACCAGCATCACGTTCATGATGCCGATCCCGGCCACCGCCACCGAGATCGCGGCGATCGCGGCGAGGCCGGCCGTGAGCGCATCCAGGATCGCGCGGAAACTCCGAAGCAACGCGTCCTGGGTGACGACGGTGAAATCCTCGGCGCGATGGCGCCGGATCAGCACCGCCTTCACGCGCGCGATCGCGCCCGGCATCGCTCCGGGATCGGACGCCTGCACCATCAGGTGGTGCAGGTTGGTCTGGTCGAACATGCGCAGCCCTGTCGCCACCGGCACCAGCGCCAGCTCGTCGTAGTCGAAGCCGAGCGCCCGCCCCTTGGGCTCGAGCACGCCGATCACGCGGAAGCGCCGCTGGGCGATGCGCACCATACGCCCGACCGGATCCTCGCCGCCGAACACCTCGCGCGCGAGCTTCGGCCCGACGACCACCACCGAGCCGCCCGCGTACATGTCGCCCGGGGGCAGGAACCGCCCGCGCATCACGTGCAGGTTCTGGAGTCCGGTGTAGTCCGCGGTCACACCCACCACGTACACGTCGCGGCGGCGGTCCTGGTAGCGGAACGCCGCCGACCCGAGCGAGATCGGCACCACGGCGCGCAGCTCGGGCACCTGCACGCGCACGGCCTCGGCGTCGTCGAGCGTGACGTCGCGGCCGCCCCAGCCGCCAGCCATCAGCGAGCCCGACGTCTCGGTCTTGCCCGGGGAGATCGTGGCCAGGTTGGCGCCCATCGCGGAGAACCGATCCACGACGTAGCGCTTGGCCGCGTCGCCGAGGCCGGTGAGCGCCAGCACCGCCGTGATCCCGATCGCCACCGCGACGCCGCTCATGGCGGTGCGCAACCGGTGCAGCCGCAGACTCTCCACAGCGAGCGCGGCCACGTCTGCGGGCCTCATGCGTGCGTCTCCTTCAGCCGGCGCTCGCCCACGATGCGGCCGTCCTGCATGTCGAGCAGCCGCTCGGCGCGCGCCGCGATCCTCGGGTCGTGCGTGACGAGCACGATCGTGAGCCCGCCGCGGTGCAGCCCCTCGATCACGGCCAGGATCTCGTCGCCGGTCCTGGTGTCGAGGTTCCCGGTGGGCTCGTCGGCGAGCAGGATCGAGGGCTCGAGGATCATCGCGCGGGCGATCGCCACGCGCTGCCGCTCGCCGCCCGACAGCTGGTCGGGCCGGTGATCGGCGCGGCTGGCGAGGCCGAGCGCGGCGAGCGCGTCGCGAACGCGCCGGCGGCGCGCGGCCGGAGCCACGCCGGCGATGATGAGCGGCAGCTCGACGTTGCGCGCCGCCGTCATGCGCGGCACCAGGTGATAGCTCTGGAACACGAACCCGATTTCCCGGCGGCGCACGTCGGCCAGCCGCGCCTCGGACATGTGCTCGACCGGCGTGCCGTCCAGCACGTAGCGGCCCGAGGTGGGCGAATCGAGGCACCCGAGCACCTGCAGCAGCGTGGACTTGCCCGAGCCGGACGGCCCCATCACCGCCACGAACTCGGCGCGCGCGATGCGCAGCGTCACGTGATCGAGCGCGCGCACCTCCGATTCGCCCAGGCGGTAGACGCGCGACACGTCCTCGAGCCGGATCGGGTCGGACGCGGTTTCGGGCGCGCGATGCGCGGTCGGGGCGGGCGCGAGGCCAGGCGCGGCGCTCATCGGCGTTCCGCGGCCGCCGTTCCGGCCGCCCCCGGCGGCGGTGTTCCGGACTTCGCGCGAATCGAGGAGCCCGCCTTCAGACCCGGCCGGTCCAGGCTCGTGATCACGCGCTCGCCGGACGTGAGCCCCGAGCGCACTTCGGTCCACTGCCAGTTGCCGATCCCGACCTCGATCGGCCGCGCCACGGCGCGCCCGCGCTCGGCCACCAGCACGCGGCGCCCCTCGGAGATCGCCGAGGTCGGCACGCGCAGCACGTTGGCCCGCCGGTCGAGGATCACCTCGACGTCCGCGGTCATGCCGGGACGCGGCGTCGGGAGTCCCGCGCGCGGTGTGAGATCGACCTCCAGCCCGAGCGTGCGGTTCTGCTCCTTCGCGGTTTCAACGACCGGCGCGAGCCGCGTCACCACGCCGGGCCACACGAGCCCGGGGTAGGCGTCGAGCGTGAGGCGCGCGGGCTGGCCGTTCGCGAGCCGGGCCGCGTCGCGCTCATCGATCGGCGCGCTCACGTACAGGTGCTCGAGGCTCACCACCTCCACCAGCGGCTGGCCCGGGATCACGGGCTCGCCGACCTCGACGTAGCGGTGCGCGAGCACGCCCGCGAACGGCGCGCGCACGACATGATGGGCGAGGGCGTTCTCGGCCACGCGCACCGCGGCGCGCGCCCCCGCGCGCTTCGCCTCGGCGGCGCGCAGGGCGGCGTCCGACGACTCGGCGCCCGAGCGCGCGTTGTCCAGCTCCTCGATCGCCAGCACCCGGTGGGCGGCGAGGCTCTCGGCGCGCGCGAGATTGCGGCGCGCGAGCTGATCGGCGGCGCGCGCCACCTCGACCTGGGCAACGCTCGCATCGAGGTCCCGCCGCGCGGCGTCGAGCTGGCGCTCGGCCGTGGAGGTGTCGAGCTCCAGGATCGGCTCTCCGCTCGCGACCGTCTGCCCCTCGCGCCGCACCTGGGCAACTCGGCCGTACAGGTCGGAGCCAACCCTGGCCTGCGCGCGCGACATGACCGTGCCGCCTTCGCTGTTGACCACGACGTCCTCCACGACGCCGCGGGTCACGGCCGCCGTTTCCACCTCGAGCGGTCGCGGCCGGGTCCATGCGCGCAGCGCCAGCGCCGCGGCGGCGATGACGACGAGCGCCACGAGCGCGGTTCGGAGGCGGTGTCTGGCGGGGCCAGCCGGCGAGGGCTCCGGCGCGGGTACCGGCGCCGGCTCCGGCACGGGCTTCAGGGCGGTGTTGAGGGCCGGTTCCATGCCCGGGCGGGGCTGCATCGTTCGTGCCTGCCGCCTATGGCCGAACGGCGTGTGCGCCAGCGCGGGACAGGATCACAAACCGGGCCGCCTGTCAGCGCGGCAGTCCCGGATGCCCGGCTGGCAGAATCGCCGGCCGCGCTCTGGAATGCGCTGTGGGAATTCGTCCGCACGCGTGAACGGCCCCGGGGATGGCTCCCCGGGGCCGTGCGGCCACGCGATGTCGTCTATGTCCGACGTCAGGCTTACGTCACATGACCTTGATGGCGATCGAGGTGCCCTTGGCGTCGGCGGCCTTGTCCACCTTCACGGTCAGCACGCCGTTCTTGAACGTGGCGCTGGCCGTCGCGGCGTCCACCGGCCACGGCAGGTCGACGGAGCGATGGATCGTGCCGTAGCAGCGCTCCAGGTTCGAGAAGTTCGCGTCCTTCAGCTCGATCTCGCGCTTCTTCTCGCCGCGCACGAGCAGCGTCTGATCCTTGATGGAGACGCGAATGTCCTTGGGATCGGCGCCGGGAAGCTCGATCTGCGCCGTCACGGCGTCAGTCGTGTCGGACACGTCCGCAGGCGTGTGCCATACGGCCAGCACGCTCGGCTCGGGGCGGCCCTCCCACACGCGATCGAAGAACCGGTCGACTTCCTTGCGCAGCGACTGCACGACGGGTTTGGTCATCATGGCGGTCATGGCACGCCTCCTTTGAGATGAAGGACCACATCGAATCCACACACTTCAACACGGTCGCTCACTGCATCGTCCATGCCACGCGCCGCGCGGCCGGCGGCCCGCGACGCTTGGGGTGCGGCCGCCAGACTGTCATCCCGCGCGCGCGTCAATGCCGCCGCGAGGACCTCCAGATGCCCCACACCACGATCACGCCGAACACCAATGAGAACAGCAGTCCGAACTGGAAGATCCAGCCGACCACCGGCTCCAGCTCGGGCACGTGGCGGATGCCGGCGGCCATGCCGAGCGCGACCACCGAGGCCGCCAGGATCACCGACAGCGCGAGACGGTTGGTCATGCGCTGGAACTCGCGCGTGAACGTCTCGAGTCCGCGATGCGTCACCGTCATCTGCAGCTCGCCGCGCTCGATGCGTGCCAGCAGCCGCTCGGCGCGGTGGGGGAATTCGATGCCGAGCTCCATGCCCTGCTCGAGCGAGCCCGCCACGCGGCGCGCCAGCTCGCGCGGCGAGTGGAGCCGCACCCACGCCTGCTTGATCAGTGGACTGGCGTACTCCAGGTAGTGGAAGTCGGGATCGAGCGTCAGGCCGATGCCTTCGCTCATCACCAGCACGCGCAGGAACAGCGCCAGCTCGCGCGGCAGCATCAGCCGGTGGCGCAGCGCGATCGCCGACAGCTCGTCCACCACCGTCCTGGCGCTCAGGTCGCGCAGCGACCAGTCGCCGTAGCGGCCGATGACGTGCTCGAGATCGCGCTCGAACGGCGCGCGCTGGGCGCGCCGGCCGGCCACGCCGAGCGCGAACAGCTGCTCGGCCAGTTCCTCGGCGTCCTGCTGGATGGCGGCCAGCCCGCCGCGCAGCATGTGGTCGCGCGTGGCGTCGGTCACGCGTCCCACCATGCCGAAGTCCACGATCGCGATCGAGGCGTCGGGCTGCACGAAGAAGTTGCCCGGGTGCGGATCGGCGTGGAACAGCCCGAATTCCAGCACCTCGCGCAGGAAGATGTGCACGGCGTTCTCCGCGATCACGCGGCGCGGGATGCCGAGCCGGTCGAGCGTCGCGACGTCCGTCACCTTGACGCCGGTCACGCGCTGCATCACCAGCACGCGTTCGGTGCCGAGCGAGTGGTACACGCGCGGGATCACCACGCGCGGGTCGCCGCCGAACGCGGCGCGCAGCCGGTGGGCGGCGCGCGCCTCGTGCAGGTAGTCCAGCTCGTTGCGCAGCGTGTAGGCGAACTCGTCCACCAGCGCGAGCAGGTCATAGGACTCGCCGAATTCGGTGTTCCGCTGCACCCAGTCGACGATGTCGCGCAGGATCGCCAGATCGAGCTCCACCTGCTCGACCACGCCCGGCCGGCGCACCTTGACCACCACCGCCGCGCCGTTGCGCAGTGTGGCGGCGTGCACCTGCCCGATGGAAGCCGAGGCGAGCGGCACCGGATCGAGCGACGCGAACGGTCCGTCCTCGTCACCGCCCAGGTCCTGCTCGATGATCCGGCGGATGTCGGCGAACGGAACCGGCGGCGCGGCGTCCTGCAGCGTGGACAGCTCGGCGATGTACTCGGGCGGGAGCAGATCTTCGCGGGTGCTCAGCATCTGCCCGAACTTGATGGCGACGACGCCCAGGTCGGCGAGCGCCACGCGCAGCCGGTGCGCGAGCGAGGGGGGCAGCTCGGGCCAGTGCCGCCAACGCACGAGCATGCGGCGGAGCCCGCTGCGCTCCGCCGCCACGCCCAGCCCCTGGGAGCCGAGGATGCGGCCCACCTCGCGCGTTCTGTGGAGCGCCGCTCGGGTCGAGTATCGGGATTTCACGCCCAGCACCGGCATGGTCACCTCGTTGGCCACCGGCATTCAGGCACGCCGCGTGCCTGCTTCGTCTTGCGGCCCTGGCGACGTCTCGCAGCGTCCAAATACGTGCAACTCGGGGGATTCGCGGGGGGTTCCAGCCGCAGGATGCCGTCCGCCCGGCGCGATGCGCGGTTCACCGCCGCTGTCAGGTTGTCAGCCTGCCGCCGGTCCGGCAGGCGATGCCGAAACGAAAAGGAGCGCAGCAGTCGTGAACGGCGGTCACGAGGCGGCAGCCCACGCGGTGTCCCGGGTGGCCGAATACGCGCGCGACCTGGTGCGAGACGTGACCGAGGTCCCGGCGGCGTTCGGCTCCCGGCTGGTGCTGGCGATCATGGCCGCCGGCGTGTGGGTGTCGTTCCGCCACGTGCGTGTGCGGCACGCGGAGCGCATCCCGCCCGAGGGGCCGGTGCTGCTGGTCGCCAATCATCCCGCCGCCTGGGCGGACGCGTTGCTGTTGACCGTGAAGCTGCGCCGCCGGCTGCACTTCCTGGCGCAGGAGGAGCAGTTCCATCCGTGGCCGCGCGCGCTGCTGCTGCGCGCCTACGGCAGTCTGCCGGTGACGGCCGGCTTCGGCCGCCATCACGTCATCGCCGCCACCCTGCAGCAGTGCGAGCAGCTGTTCGACCGCGGCGAGGTGGTGGCGATATTCCCAGAAGGCGTGAGCGATGCCGATCACGCGCTCAAGCCGCTCAAGCGCGGCGCCGCGCGCATCGCGCTGCACTACGCGTTCGCGCACGAGCCCCACCGTGCGCTCGCCGTCGTGCCGGTCGGGCTCCATTACGCCGACCGCACCGCGTTCCGCACCGACGTGGAGCTGTCGGTGGGCGACCCGCTGACGAGCGCGATGATGCGCCGCGCCGACGGCGCGATCCGCTCGGCGGCCGAGCTGACGTACGAGCTGCAGCACGCACTGGAGGAGCTCGTGCTCGACGTCTCCGATCCCGCGCAGCTGGGGCTGCACGCCATGCTCGAAGCGATCGTCACCCGTGGACGCGGGCCGCTGGACTTCGCGCGCTCCCGCCGGCTGGCGCAGGCGCTGGTCGCGCTGGCGCGCGCGGCGCCCGAGCGCTGGGACGCGCTGCGCCGGCGCACCGCCTCCTACGCGCGGCTGCGCGCGCGCGTGCGGCTGTCGGAACGGACGCTGGCATCGCGCGACGGGGGCGCGCTCGGCACGGTGCGCCTGGCCGGGCTCGGCGGGCTCGCCGTGATCGGTTTCGCTCCGGCGCTGCTCGGAGAGATCGTGGATCTCCCCGCGCGCGCGCTGGTGCGGTCGGCGGCCGCGCACTACTCGCCCGGGCCGAGTCAGGTCGCGTTCGCGCGCATCGGCGCCGGGTTCTTCCTGATCCCGGCGTGGTACGGGGCGATCGCGGCGGCCGTGATCTACGGATTGGGCGGTGATCGCGCCGAGGCGGCCGCGGTCGTGCTCGCGTGCGCGCTGCTGGCGGCGGTCGCGCACCTGCACCATCGCTGGGTGACGGGCGCGCTCGAGCACTGGCGCAGGCGACGGCTCGCACGCCGCGCGCCGCATCTGCTCGAGCGGCTGGAGCGCGCGCGGCGCGAGCTGGCCGAGCAGGCGGCCGCGCTGCTGGCGGACCCGGGCAGAGCGGGCCCGTCGTTCGATCAGCGCACGGTCGCATCGTCGGCACCGTCCGACATCGGCAATCTGGCAGCCGACTGACGCGCTGGCAGCCCACAGGCACCGCCGCGCGCGGGATCGACCCGCGCGGCCCCGCGGACTACGTTCGGCGGAACGGGGTTCTGCGCTTCACGCCGCGGGACACCATGCGGCACGAATCTCGCTCAGCCCACCGCGGGTTCATCGGGGGCCGCGGCCGTCGCGCGGAGAGATTCTCCACCCGCGGCGGTTCGACTCCCGGCGGGCCCAGCCGGCGCCCGCAGGCGCCGGGGCATAGGGAGGGGCACATGCGGAGGAACCTGTTCATTGCCGCGCTCCTCGGGTGCTTGGTCATCGGCGGCGCGACGGCCGCGTTCGCACAGATGATTCCCGAGGTGCGCCCGTTTGCCGGCGCGTTCGTTCCCACCGGCAAACAGCGTGACGTGCTGAAGGACACGTGGATGATCGGCGCGCAGGGCGGCGTCGAGATGGCGCAGCGTCTGCATGCGATCGCCACGCTGGCGTGGGCGGCGAATCCCGGCGGCAACGACCCGTCGGTGTTCGACTACAACGCCGGCATCGAGGCGTTCCAGCCGATCGACATGTCCATGAACTGGCAGGTGCGGCCGTTCGCGGGGCTCGGCCTGGGCGCCCGCACGTACGTGGGTCATGGCGACAACACCGGCAGCGAGACCCAGTTCGCGGGCTACGGCGCGCTCGGCACCGAATTCCAGATCCGGCGGATCGCGCTGCGCATCGAGGGCCGCGACTATCTCAGCCGCTTCAAGGGCCTGAACGGCACCGACCGCGCACGCACCGGGAACGATCTGACGTTCTCGGGCGGCGTCGCGTTCCACTGGTG
>DASSIN010000064.1:0-3997 GCA_035691845.1 Candidatus Eiseniibacteriota bacterium
CGCGCGACGTGGCGATCGCCGGGTTCGCGCTGTGGCTCGCGGGCGCGCTGCTCGCCCCCGCGCCGCGCGACGGCGACGCGCCGCCGTGGCACTGGGCCACGCTCGCGCCGCTGCTGCTCGCGCTGGTGGTGGCGCTCACCTGGCTGCTCGATCCCTACGTGCGCGTGTTCACCGACGCGTGGGTGCACGCCGGGATCGCGTGGGACATCGCGCTGCGCGGCATTCCTCCGCAGGATCCGCGGTTCGCGGGGCTGCCGCTCAACTACGTGTGGTACTTCAACCTGTTCCTCGCGCTCGCGCACGCGCTCGGCGCGCGCGACGTGTTCGTCACCATGGAGCTGGTGAACACCGTGAGCCTGGCCGTGTGCGCCGCGCTGACGGCGCGGCTGGCGTGGAGCGTGTGGGGCGACGTGCGGGCGACGGCCGGCGCGGTGCTGCTGCTGCCGGTCGGGCTCAACGCGTTCGCGTGGCTGCTGTGGCCGATGCAGCTCGGCCGCGCCGTGCTCGGGCGCGATCGCGGCTGGGCCCAGGTGCTGCACATCGCGCGCGACGTGCGGTTCGGACACATCGAGATCCTGTACAGCCTGTCGGCGCCGCTGGCGTTCATGACCAGCTTCATCGACAAGTTCACGGTCGGCACGGCGCTCAATTCCGCCTGGGTGATGATGCTGCTCGTGCTGCTGGCGCTGGTGCGGGGCGCGCAGCGGCCGCGGCTGCGGCCGCTGGCGTGGGCGGCGCTGGGCGCGGCCGGGATGCTGTTCTTCCACGGCGTGGTCGGGCTGTCGGTGCTGCCGGTCACGTTCGCGGCGCTGGCGCTGGCGCTGCTGCTGCGCACGCACTGGCCGTGGCTGCCGGGTTGGCGCGCGCTCGTGCCGCTCGGCATCGCGCTCGCGGTTGGCGCGCTGATCGCGCTGCCCTACACGCGCGCCATCTCCGCGGCGTGGGAGTCCAAGTCCACGGGCGTCACCCACCACTACCTGCGCCCGGGCGTGGCGATGGTGTGGACGCTCGTCACCGCGCTCGGGTTCGTGGCGTGGCTGGCTCGCGCGCCGCTGCGGCGGGCATTCGCCGAGCGCCGGCCGGGCGGCGCGCTGCTCGCGCTGTGGACGCTGGCGATGACCGGCTTCGCGCTCGTCGTCCACCTGCCGCTCGACAACGAATCGAAGTTCGTGTTCCAGCTCCTGTTCGCGCTGGTGGTGTTCGCCGGCGTCGCGTTCCTGCCGTGGCTCGGGCGCATCGCCGCGCGGTTCGGACGCCGCGGCGCGGCGCTCGCCGTCCTGCTGCTGCTGGTGCCGTTCGCGCTCACCTGGCACGGCTACGTGGCCGATCCCAGCGCGGCCACGCACCCGGCGCTGCACCCCACCGCGGCCGAGGCGGCGCTCGACCAGTGGATCCGCACCCGGACGCCCGTCGACGCCGTGTTCGTGGAGTGCTGCGGCATGGATCGCGTGATGGCGCTCGGCCGCCGGCGGCTGCTGGCCGGGACCACCGCCGGCCCCGACAAGGCGGCGTTCCCGGCCGGGGAACTGGCGCGCCGGCGCGAGCTCGAGGACGACCTGTTCGGCGCCGCGGTCGGGCTCGACCAGGACCGCGCCGCACTCGATTCGCTGCGGGCGCCGGTGTACGTGCTGTACCGCGCCAGCCTGTCGCCCGACCGGCCGTGGCGCGCGCTGGAGCGCGATCCGCACTTCCGCCGTGCCTACGACGGCGACACGCTGCGCGTGTACGAGCTGCGGCGATGAGCGCGCATCCGGCCTGCTTCTCGCTCGACATCGAGGACTGGCACCACTCGCAGATCCTGCCGGCGCGCGAGCGGCACGCGCACGGCGCGAGCGTGGTGCGCGCGGGCACCGAGAAGGTTCTGGAGCTGCTGCGACGCCACGGCGCGCGCGCCACGTTGTTCGTGCTCGGCGACGTGGTGCGCGCACACCCCGATCTCGTGCGCCGCATGCGCGACGAAGGCCACGAGCTCGGCTGCCACGGCATGCGCCACGAGCCGCTGTGGGGTCGCGAGGCGGCGGCGTTCGGCGCCGAGCTGGACGAGTTCCGCGACGTCGTCATCGCGGCGCTGGGCGAATTCCCGGTGCGAGGGTTCCGCGCGCCGACGTTCTCGCTCGACCGGCGCACGGCGTGGGCGCTCGACGTGCTGCGCGCCAAGGGCTACGCGTACGACTCGAGCATCTTCCCCGCACGCGTGCGCATGTACGGCGAGCCCTCCGCGCCGCTCGGCATCTGGCGGCCGGCGCTTGGCGATTTCCTGCGCCACGATCCGCACGGCGGCCTGGTCGAGTTCCCGGTGGCGGTGGCCTCGCTGGCGGGGGTGCGCGTGCCGGTGGCGGGCGGGTTCTACCTGCGCGCGCTGCCGTTCGGGGTGTTCGAGCGCGGGCTCGCATCGGTGCTCGCGCGCCGCCCGGCGGCGATCTACCTGCACCCGCGTGAGTGCGTGCCCGAGCCGGGGCGGATCGCGATGCCGGCGGCCGATCGCTACATCAGCTACGTCGGGTTGTCGCACGTGGTGCCGCGCCTCGAGCGGCTGTTGGCGCGCTGGTCGTTCGTGTCGATGGGCGAAGCGCTCGAACAGGGCGGGTGGCTGAAGCCCGCCGCCGCCTGACGGACGGCGATCAGTCGCGCGATCCGCCTGCCGCCGGCGCCTGGCCGTGGCCGCGCCGGCCGATCACGTACACCGAGGGCGCGAGCAGCGCGGCCAGCCCGATGCGGAACGCCATCCGCCACGCCGGGGCGGCGTTCGCGTACTTGTGCTCGTAGTATGACTGCGACACCGGTTCCGAGCTGCCGAACGAGCGGCGCACCAGCCGGTCCAGCTCCGCGAGCCGGAATCCGGCGTGCGCGCCCTGCTCGTTCGACCACCGCCGGCGCAGCCGGAACCCGTAGTCGGCGAGATTCCAGCGGATCTTCTCGGCGGTGGTGGCCCGGCCGCCCAGGTAGCCGACCACGCGCGCCTTGTTGGGCGTCCCGAACAGCCCGACGCCGCCCGGCTTGGTGACGCGCGCCGCCTCGTCCGTGGCCCGCGACGGACCCGGGACGTGCTCGAGCACGTGATAGCAGTACACGGCGTCGAACACCTCGGCGCGGAACGGCAGCGCGCGCGCATCCGCCCGCACCAGGTGAACGCCCGGCCGCGGGGTGCGATCGCCCAGCGTCAGATCCACGCCGATCACCGTGCCGCCGAGCCGCGCCGCCATGAACGACGGCTCGTCGGCCCCGCCGCAGCCGATCGCCAGCACCCGCCGGGCCCGGACCTGCCGGGCCTGAACCTGCTGGCAGAAGAACGCGGCCTCCGAATCGAATCCCACGAACGCTCCCCGGCGGCCCCGGCGTCCCACGTCGCGCCCCGGCCCGCGACCGCGCGCCCGTCCGGGCGGTTCCCGATGCGGTCCCGGCGCGCGACCGGACGAGGGTAGCAGCGATCCGACGCCGGCGTCATGGCTTCGGGCCGCGACCGGCGGCCGTGGTCCCCCGGCCGCCGCGACCGTCAGCAAAGACGTGCACGGCGAGCGGCGCTCTGCCATACTCATTGGCCGACCGGGACATCGGGGTGCGGCTCCGCCGCCAGCCCCCAGTTCAAACGACCTTCCCGAGGAGCCCGTGAACACGCCAGAAGACTCCGACAATCGTTCCGACACGCCGGGGCAGAAGCCCGGCGGCCCCTACATCTCCCCCCGGCTGCGCGAGAAGCTCCAGGGCGGGCCGGAGTTCGGGGACGACGACTTCGAGATCAAGCCCGGTTCGCCGGTCGGGATGATCGTGGGGATCGCGGTCGTGATCGTGGCGATCGTGGGCGGCATCGCGTGGATGCATCACGCATCGGCGGTGAAGAAGGCGAAGGACCTGGTCGAGGCGCAGAAGGCGGCGGTGGCCGCGCGCGCCGACAGCATCGCCCACGCGCAGCAGGCCGACAGCCTGGCGAGGATCGCCGCAGTCAACGACAGCATCGCCGCGGTGCAGGCGAAGAAGCACGGCAAGACCCCGGCGCCGG
>DASSIN010000065.1:0-8309 GCA_035691845.1 Candidatus Eiseniibacteriota bacterium
CGCGCGTCAGCGCCTCGGATTCCAGCCGCTGGCGCCCGGCGATCGCGGCCAGCGCGCGCTCGCGCGCGAGCCGCGGCAGCCACGCGGCGATCGGCCCCTGCAGGCGCGAATCGTAGCTCGTCAGCCGCCGCCGCAGCTCGCCGAACGCCTCGCGCACCGCGTCGCCCGCGCGTTCGGCATCGGCGACCGCCTGCGCGACCGCCGCCATGCAGGGGGCATGGCGATCGTACAGGCGCGCCGTCGCCTCGACCTCGCCGGCGGCCATCGCCACCAGGTCCACCCAATCGCGGTCACGCTCGTCCATCTCGGCCTCCCCGTCTGCGCCGCGACGGCTCCGCGCCGCGCGGCGCGTCGTCACTCCCGCAGTTTGCCCAGCATGATCACCGGCCCGGCCGGCTGATCGGCGCGCGGCGAGCCGCCCGAACGCTCGAGCGACACCGCGAACGCGCCCAGGCTCGCGGGGTCGCCGGCATCCTGCACGTGCAGCGTCGCCGCGCCGGTCTCGTCGGCGCGCAGGATCCCGAGCGCCGCGGGCTTGCCACCGCGGATCGCCCACAGCTCGTAGTCATGGCCCTGCGGCGCGCCCGCGTGCTCGAACACCAGCACCGCGTGGTGCGAGCCCGGATCGTAGATCGCGCGACCGCGCAGCGCCTGCTCGCCCGCCGGCGTCAGCTCGAACTGCGCCACGCGCGCGCCCGGCGCGGTGGCGGTCGCCGACCACGCGCGCTCGTCCGCCAGCTCGCGGCGCAACCGGTCGGCGGTGTCGCCCTGCAGCCCGGCGACGATCGCGAACGCCGCCGCGGCCGCCACCGCGGTCCACGTCGGCGCGTGCGACGCCACCGGGCGCAGCGCCAGCGGCGCGCCATCCTCGCCCTCCTGGTTCGAAGGCCGCGACGAGCCGGCCGCGATCAGCACGCGGTCGCGCAGCGAGCGGCTGGGCGCGGGAGCGTTGGCGGCGCGCGCCAGCATCACCGTCGCCGACGAGAACCCGGCCAGCGCCTCCTCGCACTGGTGGCAGCCGTCCTCCAGGTGCTGCTCGAGCCGCACACGATCCAGCTCGTCGATCGAGCCGAGCGCCCACGCGGCGCACAGGTCGATGTGCTCGTCGCGGTGGATGCTCACACCCATTCCTCCTCGGGCAGCAGCTCGCGCAGCCTGGCGAGCGCCTGCCGCGTCCACGACTTGACCGTGCCGAGCGGCGCCGCCAGCTTGTCTGCGACCTCGCTCTGCGACAGGCCCTGGTAGTACGCGATCTCCAGCACCTGGCGCTGCTGCGGCGACAGCTCGGCCAGCGCCGCGCGCACGCGTTCGCCCCACTGCCCGTGCACGGCGCGCGCGCTCGCGTCCGGCGCCGGCGGCCAGGGATCGGGGTCGGCGGCCGCTTCCGCCACCCGCCGCGAGCTCATGCTGCGCCAGCGATCCAGCGCGCGGCTGCGCGCGACGGTGAGCAGCCACGCCGCCACCGTGCCGCGGCGCGGGTCGTATGTGGCGGCGCGCTTCCACACCTGCAGCCACACCTCCTGCAGCGTGTCCTCGGCGTCGGCCGGGCTGCGCAGGATGCGATGGGCCACCGGGTAGAGCAGCGGCGTGTAGCGATCGTAGAGCTCCGCGAGCGCACGGGTGTCGCCCGATTGCACGCGCAACAGGCACAGGAGGTCGCGTTCCTGGTCCTTCATCGGGCGACCTCGAGGACGCCGTCCATCACCGTCTCTACGTCTCCCGTTCGAGGTTGGACGAGACCGCCGCCGTCGAACGTGGGGAAAAGTGGACGGAAACCGGGCAGCGGCCGGTTGTTTCTTTGTTGAGGCTAAACACTATCGTGAGTCCATACAAGGGTCTGCGCGCCCGGCGCGTGCCGCCCGTTCCGCCGGGCCGGATCGGGTGGAATGCCGCTGCGCTTGCGCTGGGCGCCACGACCGGCGCATCCTGCCGGCACGCGTCGTTAGGGGTGGCCGGCGGGACGCCGTCGGCCTGAGAGCACACCCTTCGAACCTGATCTGGCTCAAACCAGCGTAGGGAAACGGCGAAGACACACGCGCTCTCCGTTGTCCTTCGAGCCCGTCCCTGCGCGGACGGTCGCGCGTGCGTCTGCGGCGCGCGGTCCGCCCGCACGGGATCGCTTCGTGCATTCGACGTTCAGCAGGAGCCCGCTCGACTGGGCTCTGATCGTCATCTACTTCGGCTTCCTCGCGCTGGTGTGGGTGCGCCTGCTCGGCCGGCGCAGCTCCACCGACGACTATCTGGTCGCGAGCCGCCGCGTGACGCTGCCGGCGTTCGTGGCAACGCTCGTCACCACCTGGTACGGCGGCATCCTGGGCGTGGGCGAGTACGCGTGGCGCTACGGGATCTCGAACTGGCTGGTGTTCGGGGTGCCCTACTACATCGGCGCGCTGCTGTTCGCAGTGCTGTTCGCGCGGCGCGCGCGCGGCGCCGCGCTGTACACGATCCCCGACCTGCTCGAGAACGCCTACGGCCGCGGCCCGGCGCTGTTCGGCGCGCTGGCGGTGTTCGTGATCTCGGCGCCGGCCGCATACGTGCTGATGCTCGGCACGCTGTTCGCCGCCATGTTCGGCGCGCCGCTCGTGCCGTGCATCGTGGCCGCGGCGCTGGTGTCGGTGTTCTACGTGGACCGCGGCGGGCTGCGCACGGTGGTGTTCACAGACCAGGTGCAGTTCGTGCTGATGTACGCGGGATTCGTGCTGGCGCTCGGGTACCTGGTGGCCGAGCACGGCGGCTGGGGGTTCCTCACCCATCACCTGCCCGCCACGCACTTCGAGTGGAACGGCGGCAATCCGCCGGCGGCGGTGCTGGTGTGGTACTTCATCGCGCTGTCGGCGCTGGTCGATCCCGGGTTCTGGCAGCGCGCCTACGCCGCGCGCGATCCGGTGGTGGCGCGCCGCGGCGTGCTGTGGTCGATCGCGTTCTGGATGGTGTTCGATTTCCTCACCACGTTCACCGGCCTGTACGCGCGCGCGGTGCTGCCCAGGCTGTCGCAGCCGGTGTTCGCGTTCCCCGAGATCGCGCGCGTCGCGCTGCCGCCGGTGGCGCTCGGGCTGTTCTACCTGGCGATGATCGCCACGGTGATGAGCACGATCGACTCCTACGGGTTCATCGCCGCCACCACGCTGTCGCGCGACGTGGCGTGGCGCATCCGGCGCGGGCCGGAGCACCACCTGCCGCGCTGGACGCGGGTGGCGCTGTGGGTGTCGGCCGCGTTCGCGACCGTGCTGGCGCTGGCGCGGCAGAGCGTCGTGGACCTGTGGCACGACCTCGGCTCGATCACGACGCCGGCGCTGCTGCTGCCGGTGGGCGCGGCGCTGCTCGCGCGCGGACAGCTGGGGCCGCGCGCCACGCTGCTGGCGATGGTGGCGCCGTTCACGGTGGCGCTGGTGTGGATCCTGCTGCGCGCGTTTCCCCCGCGGGGCTGGCCCGCGGCCTATCCCCTGTCCATCGAACCCATCTACGCCGGGCTCGCCACGTCGCTGCTGGTGTACGCGATCGGGCACCTGGTCCGGCGCAAGGAGGCTGCCCGATGATCGTCCCCCTGCTGTGCGCCGCGCTGCTGGCCGCGGCGCCCGACACCTCGCGCGCGATCGCCGCGCGCGACACGCTGCCGGGCGTGGTGACGCTGCCCGAGGTGCGCGTCACCACCTCGCGCGCCGGCGACCTGACGCCGGTCGCGCACGCCTCGCTCGACCGCGCCGAGATCGTGCAGCGCAACATCGGGCTCGACACGCCGATGCTGCTCGCGCAACTGCCCGGCGCCTACGCCTACTCCGACGCCGGCAACGGCATCGGCTACTCGTACCTGTCGATCCGCGGGTTCCCGCAGGAGCGGATCAGCGTGCTGATCAACGGCGTGCCGTTGAACGACCCCGAATCGAACGAGGTCTACTGGATCGATCATCCCGACCTGCTGGCGTCGGCCTCGGACGCGCAGGTGCAGCGCGGCGTGGGCGCGGCGCTGTACGGCGGGCCGTCGGTGGGCGGCAGCGTCGACGTCGAGACCGGCCCGTTCGCCGAGCGCCCGCAGACCAGCGCCACGCTCGGCTACGGCAGCTGGGACACCAAGCGGCTGATGGTCGAATCCAACCCCGGCGCGCTCCCGGGCGGCTGGCAGCTCTACGGCCGCTACTCGCGCATCGAGAGCTTCGGCTATCGCGACCAGTCGTGGTCCAAGCTGTGGTCGTACGCGCTGTCGGCACGGCATCCGCTGGGTGACAACCAGTGGCTGCGCGTCAATCTGTACGGCGGCCCCGAGCTGACGCACCTCGCCTACCTGGGCGTGCCGCGCGAATACCTGGACGGCCAGATCACCGGCAACGCCGACCAGGACCGGCGCTTCAATCCGCTCACCTATCCCAACGAGCGCGATCACTTCTTCGAGCCGCACTACGAGCTGATCCACACCTGGGCCTTGAGCGCCCACGCGCTGCTGGCGCAGACGCTGTACTGGTTCGACGGCAAGGGCTACTACGACGAGCAGCGCTTCGGGCAGTCGCTCACGGACTACCGGCTGTCGCCGTGGGCCACCACCGACTCCACGCTCTACCCGCGCGCCGACTACGCCCAGGACGGCTCGGGCGCGCTGGTGCGCGACTCGCTCGGCCGCTACACCGTCGAACGCGCCGACATCGTGCGGCGGCGCACGATCGCCGACCGCGCCTACGGCTGGGCGCCACGCCTCAGGCTCGAGCACGTGGGCGGCGCGATCACACTGGGCGGCGAGCTGCGCGGGCACGACGGCCGCCACTGGGGCGAGGTGATCTCGGGCAACGGCCTGCCGCCGGGCACGCCGCCCGACGCCAAGTACTACGATTTCCACCCGCACACGCTGTCGGCCGGGCTGTACGCGCGCGAGGAGTGGCGGCCGCATGGCGCGTGGCTCGTCACCGGCGACCTGGGCTGGCGCCATCAGGGCGACGTGATGGCGGGCGATCATTTCGACAACGTGAGCTTCGATCAGCGCTACGACTTCGCGCTGCCGCGCGTCGGCGTCACGTGGTCGCGCGCGCAGAAGCTCACGGTGTTCGGCTCGTGGTCCGCGGCGCGGCGCGAGCCCGCGTTCCGCGATCTGTACGACGGCGAAGGCGTGGGCGGCGCGCCGCTGCTGGTGCAGGGCCGTCCGCTGATCCGGCCCGAGCGCGTGCAGGACTGGGAGCTGGGCGCGCGTGCGAACCCCACCGCGCACGAGCAGCTGTCGGCCAACCTGTTCCGCATGGATTTCCACGACGAGATCGTATACGCGGGACAGTTCGACACCGACTTGGGCTATCCCATCCTCGGCAACGCCGCGCAGTCGGTGCACCAGGGGCTGGAGCTGGCGGCGACCTCGCAGCGGCCGCTGGCTGGAGCGCTGGCGCTCGACCTCGACGCCAACGCCACGCTGTCCGACAACCACTTCGTGCGCTATCGCGAGATCGACGGCACCGCGCCGGGCGACACGGTGAGCTTCGACGGCAACAAGCTCGGATTCTTCCCCTCCAGCATCGTGAACGCGCGCGCGCTGCTCGCGCTGGGCGGGGCGAGCGTTGGCGCCGAGCTGCAGTACGCCGGCCGCATGTTCCTCGACAACACCCAGAGCATGCTGGCCAGCATCGGCCCGCACACCGTGACCAACCTGGTGGCGGGCTGGCGCGGGCGCGTGGGCGGCGTGCCCGATCTGTCCGTGACCGCGCGCATGACCAACGCGTTCGACGTGCGCTACGCGACCAGCGGCTACATGGACTACGACGCGGCCGGCAACCTGGTGCCGCAATTCATGCCCGCCGCCACGCGCGGCTGGTTCGTGCAGGTGCGGATCGGAAGCTGACCCCGCGGGGGTCGACGAACGGGCCCGCGCCGTGAAGGCGCGGGCCCGCGTGCGTGCGCCCGAAGGCGCGCGTCACATGCTGCGCGGGTTGTCGGCGGCGTGCACGGCCTCGGGATTCACGATCCGCTCGGCCAGCTGCGTGAGCTTCTCGTCGGTCTCCGACTCCTCGTCCAGCGTCTCCTTCAGCAGCTTGGCGGCGCGCGACTCGCCCAGCATCTCGGCCCACGTGCGCACGCAGCCGTAGTTGGCGATCTCGTAGTGCTCGGCCTTCTGCGCGGCGGCGATCAGTCCGGCGTCGATCACCGACAGCTCGCCGTCGGCCTCGATCATCTCGGCGCCCTCCTCGACGATCCCCTCCATGCCGCGGCAGCGCTTGCCCTTCGCGCCCGTGCCGAGCTGATCGAAGATCTCGTCCAGCCGCTCGATCTGATGGCGCGTCTGCTCCAGGTGCGTCTCGAACGCCTGCTTCAGCTCGGGCGCGTTGGCCGCCTTGGCGAGCTTGGGCAGCGCCTTCGTGAGCTGGTTCTCGGCGTTGTAGATGTCCTTGAGCGCGTCCACGTACAGGTCCTTCAGGTTCTGCAGCTTCATGGCGTCATCCTCTCGCTCCGCCGGGCGGAGCCGTGGGTTCCCGGAACGCGCCGCGCGGAGCGGCTCGAGGTCGCTCCGCGCGGCGCGCGGCGGAGTCGCCAACCCGCGTACTCCGCCCGCGTTCGTGATGGCGCCGGCCTTGCGGCCGGCGACCGTCACATCGTGCTGGAAGGCTGCGTCGTCTCCTTGCGATACGTCTGCCGGCCCTCTTCCACCGCGCCGGAGAAGCGGTCCTTCTGATCGTTGACGAACTGCTTGGTGGCATCCAGGCCCTGCTTGGCCTTGTCGCCGACGTTCGAGGCCACCTGCCCCAGCTTGCGGCGCGTCTCGGTGCCGCTCGCCGGCGCCAGCAGCAGCGCGGTGACGGCGCCCACGAGCATGCCGAGTGCGAACGCCATCATTCCGTTGCCGCTCTCGCGGCTGTCGATGTTTTCGTACATGGTGCTACCCCTTTCGCGTGTGCCCGTGGACGAACGCGTCCGCCTGATCCCGGCCCCCATCGAAGAACCGCCCCACTCCCGCGCGGACTCCCGCGAGCAGGGCGGCGGCCGTGCGCACCGGGGGTTCGACGTTGTCCATCACGCGCCCGGTCAGGGCGGCGATGCGCAGCTCCACGGTGCGGGCGTCCTTCGAGATGTTCTTCACGTCCTCCGCCACGTCGTTCAGCTTCTCGATCAGCGGCACGCCATGCTGCTGCACGATGCGTTCGGCGTCGTCGAGCAGCTTGTTGACGCGCATCAGCATCGCCACGACCACCCCCATCAGCACGACGTTGATGATCGCGATCAGCAGCATCGAGATGGAGATGACCGTCATGAGATTCCCCCGTGCGCCGGCCGGGCTGCGCCGAACGTGCGTTGCGGACGACACGCCGGTGTGCACGGTGTTGAGGCCACAGTGCACGACGGGACGTTCGCCCCGCATCGGCGCGCTCATGCGGTTCGATGCTGGCGCGCGCCGGAAGTTTGCGCGCGCGCGATCGGCGTTCCGATTCGTCGTGCAGAGCCAGGCGAAGTGACGAATGATCGCGCGTTCTGCCACGTCGTCAGCCGCGCATGACGAGGACGTGTGCGCGTTGCGCGATTGCGTCTCTCGGGGGCGCGCGACAGCGAACTCAGCGGTCGGAGAACCGCGCGCACGATCAGGCGGCCGTGGGGCGCTCCCCCGAGCGCCCGAACATGCGCGCCAGCAGCCGCTGCGCGGGCCAGCTCACGATGTAGGCCCACCACGCCATCCACACCGCCGGCGCCACGAGCCCGATCGCGATCGACAGCAGCGCCACCGCCGGCAGCACCAGCGAGCGCGCCGCGACGAACCGCACGAACGCCGGGTCCAGATCGGGATCGATCAGCCGGTGGTCGCGCGAGGCGTGCCGCCACAGCATCCACTGCGCGATCCCGAGCATGAACTGGATCGCGCCGTAGGCCACCACCGCCGTGCGCAGTCCGCCGAACCGCCCCATCAGCATGACCGCGAACGGCAGCAGCGCCACCCACGCCAGGAAGTGGAAGTTGTGCGCCACGAGCCCGCCGTCCCAGCGCCGCACGTAGCGGAAGATGCGGTGGTGCGCGAACCAGTACATCCCGACCAGGAAGAAGCTGAACACGTAGCTCAACAGCATCGGCGCCAGGCCGAGCAGCGCGCGGCGGAACGACTGCTCGTAGGGCGGCGCGAGCGTATCGGGCAGCTTGAGCTCCAGCACGAGCAACGTGATCGCGATCGCCACCACCGCGTCCGAGAAGAACACCAGCCGCTCGAGCTCGACGCTCCGGATGTGCGCGCCGTGATCGTGCGCGGACGCCGCCGGCGGGGCCGGCGCCGCGGGCGGCGCGGGGGCGGTCGGAATCGGAGCGCTCATGCGCGCACGTTATCGGGGCGGTCGATGCCGCGCCAGCGCACGTGACGCGCC